>CALVVP010000016.1 GCA_944363895.1 uncultured Bacilli bacterium
TAAATAAGTTAAAATTTAAATTAGAAGATATAAAACTATTTAGAAAATACAACAAATATTACTTATTTTATCTAAAATGATAAAAAATAGGGCATAATAAAAGTGGGGAGAATGATAATTATGATAAAAAAAGGTTTTACATTAATCGAATTGTTAGCAGTTATAATAATACTAGCGATAATAGCTTTAATTGCGACACCGATTATCTTAAATGTTATTGAGGATGCACGTATTTCCGCTGGTCGTTCGGAAGCCAGTATGATTTATAGTGGAATTAATAATTATTGTGCAACGGAAGATATGAAATATCAATTGGATAATAGTTATAGTAAAATATGTACAACTAGTATGACTACAGATACGGTTAGTCAAATGGTTAATTTAGGTAATGCCAGTATAACTAGTGTTAGTTATGATGGTTCTAAATTAACAAATTTAGTAATAGAAAGTAATAATCATACTTTTACTTTATGTGGTGATGGAAGTTTTGCCATGGATGATGAAGAATGTGGCGTAACACCAGATAATCCGGATGTGGGATTAGTAGGTGATGCAATCAGTGATACTGTTTTAACACAATTTCCTTATCTAGCAACCACTGGTAATGGTTGTACAACATCTAATGATAACAATTATAGTTATATGGGTGGCTGTTATTTAAAAGGAAATCCTAATAATAATTATATCTGGTATTCTGGATTCTTATGGCGCATTATGGGTATTAATGCTGATGGAACAATCAGAATGATTGTTGATGAAACTGTTACAGCAATACCATGGGGTTCAACTAATAACGCCAATAATTATGATGTAAGCTATATTAAAGAATGGTTAAATGATTATTTTTATAATCGATTAAAAGGTAATGACATAATTGTAGAACAAACTTGGTGTAGTGAAATAACAACATCTAGCTCATCAGCTCGCACAACTTGTACAAATAATTTAACAACAACTCCAGCTAAAGTTGGCTTAATAAGTTTAGATGAATATAATTTAGCTAGTGGTACCAATTCTTATTTAGATATTGAACAGTGGCAATGGACAATCACACCATATAGTGATGTTTATTTATGGAATATTTATAACAGTGGAAATGCTAGTAGATTAACGCCTAATGGTTCTTATGGAGTTCGTCCGGTTGTTAATATTAAATCTGATGCTATTATTACTTCTGGTAATGGTACTATTGGTCAAACTTGGAACAATACAACCGGGCCATATGTTTTAAATGAAGATAAAAATGTTGAAATAACAGGTAAATTAACTGATTATGCTACTAGCGGTGAATATGTTTTATTTGCTAGTAAGAAATATCGAGTAGTAGATATAGATAATAACAGTAATATAAAATTAATATTGGATAGTTATTATGAAGAAACTACAGGAACAGTTTATACTACAACTTTTGGCAGCAATAATGTTTTTTCAACTACCACAGGAATTGGTCAAAAATTAAATACTGATGTCTTAGAATGGCTAGTATCAAGTAGTAATATTAATGATCGAAATAAAGTAGTCACAAATTATACCTGGTATCAAAATATATTTTCTGATGATGATAGCTATAAAGTTTCTCTTGAAGAAATTAATCCGACAAGAAGTATTCAAGCCACAGTTGGCTTAATCAGAGTTGGAGAAATGCTATCAGACCAAAGTAGCAGTATGTTGACTGATAATTATAACTTGACAAGTAGTTATAACAATATCGTAGGTTATTGGTCAATAATACCAGATGCAAGAACGGCTTATATTAAATTTATTAGTTCTGATGGAAGTGCGCGTGATATTACCGTTGATAATCTGTCCGCCATTCGTCCAGTTATCGTCATAAATTCTAATGTAAATATCATAAGTGGTACAGGCACTTGGTCTAATCCATATCAAATATAAAACGATTTAATTAAGTCGTTTTTTAATAACAAAATGTCTATTTATGTTACATTTAATTATTTGAAAAAACATATAATTATGGTATAATCAATGATAAGGATGTGGATTATGAAAGTTATAATAAGTGCTGGAGGGACAGGAGGACATATCTATCCTGCTTTAGCTATCATCAATAAAATAAAGCAAAAAGAGCCTAATAGTGAATTTTTATATATTGGAACACATGATCGAATGGAAAAAGACATCGTTCCTAAATATGGCATTCCTTTTAAACAAATTGAAATGTATGGCTTCAATCGAAAAAAACTATTAAAAAATTTTCAAACAATTAAAGCTTTAATGAAAGCTAATAAAGAATGTCAAAAAATAATTAAAGAATTTAATCCGGATATTGTTATTGGTGTAGGAGGATATGTGACTGTTCCAGTTATCAAAGCAGCTAAAAAACTAGGATATAAAACATTTATTCATGAACAAAATTCTGTTCCTGGTAAAGCTAATACTTATTTAAGTAATTATGTCGATATGATTGGAATATCTTTCCCTTCGAGTAAACAATATTTTCCCAAAGAAAAAGTCATTTTAACAGGTAATCCTTGTAGTGAAGATGCCTTAAATGTAGTCGCTTGTGATAAAAAAGAATTTAATTTAAGTAATGAAAAACCATTAATCTTATTTGTGATGGGGTCTTTGGGAGCAAGCAAAGTAAATGATTTTTTAACTAAAACAATGGCATTATTTAATAATAAAGAATATGAAATATTATATGTTACTGGCAAAAGCGATTATGACAAAATAAAACAAATTAATTTCCCTAAAAATATTAAAGTTGTTCCTTATGTCGATAAAATAACAAGAGTTATGAAAAAAACTGATATTATGGTAACTAGAGCTGGAGCTAGTACCTTAAGTGAAATAATTGCTTTAAAAATTCCTAGTATTATTATACCTAGTCCATATGTTACTAATAATCATCAATATAAAAACGCTTTAGATTTAGTTAAAAATAATGCGGCATTGATGATTGAAGAAAAAGATTTAAAAGGGGATATTATCGTAAGAGAAATCGATAATTTACTAAAAGACAAACCAAAATTAGAAAATATCAAACAAAATTTAGCTAAATTACAAGTGAATAATAGTGCAACAATAATTTACGATAATATTAAAAAGTTAATAGATAGGAAGTAAAAAAATGATTGAAAACTTAAAAAAACTAAAAGTAGGGAAAGTTATCAGTAATCCTAAAATGAGTGATTATACTACTTATAAAGTAGGAGGAAATGCTTTAGCCATTGTCTATCCAACTGATGTTGATAATTTAATTAAATTATTAAAATATTTAAAAGAAAATAAAATCAAATATAAAATATTAGGTAATGGTTCCAATTTGATTTTTAGTGATGATTTATATGAAGGTGTATTAATTAAATTAGAAGAATTCAATAAATTAGAAATAGACGATACGATTATTACCGTTGGAGCAGGCTATAATTTAATCAAATTAAGCATGAAAGTAGCTAAATTAGGATTAGCTGGTTTAGAGTTTGCTTCAGGAATTCCCGGAACAATTGGTGGGGCGATATTCATGAATGCTGGTGCTTATAAAACCGATATGGGATATATCGTCAGTGAAATCAAAGCTTTAACACCTGATTATCAAGTTGTAACTTTATATAATAAAGACTTAGATTTCCACTATCGCACTAGCTTTTTACAAAAACATAATAATTACATTTGCTTAGAAGCTAAATTAATTTTAAAACATGGCGATGCGAAAACAATTATGGAAGTAATAGCCGAACGAAAACAAAGAAGATTATTAACGCAACCATTGGAATATCCATCAGCAGGTAGTGTTTTCAGAAATCCGGAAAATGATTTCGCCGGAAGGCTAATCGAAGAATTAGGGTATAAAGGAAAGAATATCGGTGGAGCTTATGTCAGCGAAAAACACGCTAATTTTATTATCAATAAAGATAATGCCAAAGCTAGTGATATTCGAAAGTTAATTAAAGAAATAAAAGACAAAGTCAAAGAAAAATACAACATCGATTTAATAGTTGAACAAGAATTTGTAGATTAGAGGTAATTATGAAAAGTAAAAAAACTAAAAAAATTAAAAAAAGAAAAATAAGATATGATCGAATTTTAATTGCGTTGATTATCGTTTTAATCATGGCTGGTTTTTTTACTTTTTTATTTAATTTGAAAATCACCAATATTATAATTAAAAATAATAATTACTTAACTGATCAAGAAATTATCGAATTAGCTTTAATTAGTGATTATCCTAAAAGCTTAGCTAATTCCACTCAACAAATTGAGCAAAGATTAAAAAACAATAATTTAATTAAAGATGTTAAAGTTACGAAAAAGTTTTTAACGCAAGTTTATATTGAAGTGGAAGAAAATCGGCCTTTATTTTATTATAATTATAATAATCAAACAGTTCTTTTAGATGGGACAAACATTAGTGATAAATACCCGGTTCCAACTGTTTTAAATTATATTACGGATACTTATTATGACGAATTTATTAACGAAATGGGAAAATTAGAACTGTCAGTTTTAAATAAGATTTCTGAAATTCAGTTTTATCCTAACGATGTTGATGATAATCGTTTTTTACTAACGATGAGCGATGGTAATTATGTGTATGTTAATATTAGTACATTTTATAAATTAAACAAATATATTTCAATTAAAGAAAATCTACCTGATAAAAATGGTATTCTTTATTTAGATTATGGCAATAATTTTGAAATAATTGAATAATTATCTTTTCTTTTAGAAGAAAATATTGTATAATATTACATAGGATAGTAGGTGATTTAATTGCGACATATATATACTTGTATTGATATTGGTTCTCATAGCATTAAAGTTGTCGTTTGTGAATTATATCGTGGTCGATATAATCTTTTAGCGACCTCTACTGTCAAATCAACCGGCATCAAAAAAGGTTTAATCAACGATGTCGTTGAAGCTAAAAACTGTATTAAAAAAGCTTTTACTGAAGTAGAAACAATGTTAGGTTTCAAAATAAAAAAAGTTATCGCCATAATTCCGAGTTATTTTGCGGAATTTAATATGATTAAAGGGGAAATAGCAATCACTAACGAAGATAAAATAGTAACTGGTGATGATGTTATTAAAGTTTTACAAGTTGCTATGAAAGGAAATCTCGATATCACTAAAGAAATGGTGACAATTATTCCGGTTGATTTTACCTTAGATAACGAAACCACTAAAGAGCCACTTCGAAAAAAAAGTAATATTTTAAAAACCAGAGCCGTTTTAGCGGCAACACCTAAAAAAAACATTTATTCGGTTGTTAATTTATTAAATAGTATTGGTGTCGAAGTCGTCGATATTTCCTTAGGTTGTATTGGTGATATCAATACTTTTAGAGATGAAAATGTCGACAAATGCATCAGTGCAGTCATTAATATTGGCGCAGAAAAAACAGAAGTATCTTTATACAATAAAGGAATAGTCGTTAAACATGGCATTGTTAATATGGGAAGTAAGAATGTCGATAATGATATTGCCTATATGTATAATGTTAGTTTAGATGTCGCTTGTGATTTAAAAGAACATTTTGCGCAAGCAACTAGAACGAGTGTATCTTTAAACGAACTAAAAAGTGTGCAAAACAAAGAAGGACAAGTTATTCAAGTTAATCAATATGAATTAAGTGAAGTCGTCATTTCAAGATTAGATGAAATACTATCTTTAGCTAATCAAGAACTAAATAAATTAACTTCTCATAAACCAGAGATTATTTATGTAACTGGCGGAATTACAAATATGATTAACTTTAGTCAAATTTGTAGAGAAAAATTAGGAAAATGTGCTATAATAGGTAGTGTGAACTTAATTGGTTTAAGAAACAACAAATTTTCTTCGACGATTGGGAACATAATATATTTTATAAACAAACTTAAATTAAAAGGAAAAGATTATTCAATGGTAAGTAGTGATGAAACTGAAATCTTATCAACACCTAGAAAGAATACAAATGATTCGATGTTAGGTAAAGTATTTGGATATTTCTTTGGCGAATAAGGGAGGATATACATGTTTGGATTAGAAATGGATCAATTAGCTAATATTAAAGTAATCGGAGTTGGCGGTGGTGGTAATAATGCTGTTAATCGAATGATTGAATCAGGTGTTCAAGGCGTTGATTTTATCGTTGCTAATACGGATTTACAAGTTTTAAATAAATCAAAAGCTCCAGTTAAAATACAAATCGGAACGAGCTTAACTAATGGGTTAGGAGCAGGCGCTAATCCACAAATTGGCAAAGAAGCAGCATTGGAAAGTAAAAACGAAATTGAAGAAGCCTTAAAAGGTGCTGATATGGTTTTTGTCACTTGTGGTATGGGGGGCGGAACTGGAACCGGTGCCGCACCAGTTATTGCCGATATCGCCCAAAGTTTAGGCGCTTTAACAGTTGGTATTGTTACTAAACCCTTTAGTTTTGAGGGAAGAAAAAGAATGCAACAAGCAGTTACTGGTTTAGAAGAACTAAAAAAACATGTCGACACATTAATCGTTATACCTAATGATCGTTTAAGAGAAATTATCGATAAAACCACACCACTATTGGATTCATTTAAAGAAGTTGACAATGTTTTAAGACGAGGTGTGCAATCAATTAGTGATTTAATCGCTGTTGCCGGTCTTATTAACCTAGATTTTGCTGATGTTAAAACCGTTATGGAAAAACGGGGTAATGCTTTAATTGGTATTGGTATGGGAGTCGGTGAAGATCGCGCTAAAGAAGCCGCTTTACAAGCTGTATCTAGTCCACTTTTAGAAACAGGAATTAGTGGTGCGACTGATGCTATTATCAATGTTACTGGTGGCGCTAATTTAACTTTATTTGAAGTTGAAGAAGCTGCTGAAGTTATTAGACAAAGTGCTAATACCGATATCAATACCATCTTTGGTGCAGTTATCAATGAAAATTTAAACGATGAATTAATCGTTACCGTTATTGCTACGGGATTTGAAGATGAAAAACCAGCAACTCATACTTACGCTAATACGACATATACACCTTCAACCGATGATACTGACGATACCGATGTTCCTTCTTTCTTAAGAAATAGAGGATTTTAAAATAGTATACAAAATATACTATTTTTATTTGTTCAGTATTTGACAATACAAGATAGTTGTTATATAATTTATTCAAGAGGTGACTATGAACACACAATTTAAAAAAGGCGTTTTAGAACTGATTGTTTTACTAGCTGTCAGTAAAAAAGACATGTATGGCTATGAATTAGTTTTAGAAGTATCAAAATTTGTCGATGTTAATGATGGCACCATTTATCCATTATTAAAACGATTGACTAACGATAAATATTTTGAAACTTATTTAGTTGATTCTAGTGAAGGACCAGCAAGAAAATATTATAAAATAACTGTTTTAGGAAAAGAAAGAGTGAAAGAACTTAAAAAAAATTGGACTGCTTTTGTCGGTGGCGTTAATAAATTTATAAAGGAGTGTACAAAAGATGAATAAAAAAAAATTTATTAAAAAATTAAAAAACAATTTAAGCATTTTAGAGGAAAATGAAATTAATGATATTATCGATGAATATAGTGATATTATCGATGAAAAAATCAAAAATGGCAAATCAGAAGAAGAAGCTATTAATGACTTTGGTGACATTAATGAATTAAGTAAAGAAATTTTAAAAGCTTATAAAATTAATCCTAAATTTGCTGGAACCGAAGAAAATTCAGAATTATATCAAGATTTTGAAAATGTCATTAAAAAAGGTGCTAAAAAGTTATCTAATTTTACTAAAAATTTAGTTGAAGATATAAAAAAACACGATAATATTACCTTAGAACTTATTTGTGAAATAATTATTAAAATAATAATTTTATTGGTAATATATGCTGTCTTAGCTATCCCTTTTTGGGCATTACTTGGGTTAGGTCATGTTATCTTTGACATTGCTTTTTTCCCGTTAGATACCATTTTAAATGTTTTATGGGGAATACTAGTTTGGATATTATATTTTGTCGTTGGCATTATAATTGCCATCACCATGTTTAAAAATAATATCAAAAGTGAAAATCCCAAAAATGATGCAAATAAAGCGTCAAAAAAAACCGTCAAAAAAGAAAATATTGAAGAAATAAAAACCGAAAAAGTCAAAAAAGATTCGGAAGAAAAAGCAAAAAAAAAAGAACAAGTAAGTAACAATGTTTTAACTACAATTAAAACATTAATTAAAATTTTAGTCTTTATATTCTTTATATTACCAATTATATTTATAATTGCTGGTTTGATTTTTGCCATTGTTGGGGCTATTTATTATTTAATAATCGGATTAAATTTATGGGGAATTTTAATTTTATTATTAGGACTTACCTTATTTTTCATCTATATATATTTATTATTGAAAAATTTATTTAATCAACCTAAAAGTCGCATTGGTTTAATTTTAACAAGTATGCTCTTAATAGCGTTTGGTTCATTTTTAACTTTTGACACATTTAAAAATATCGAAATAATTGATAGTCATCATTCGGAAATTAAACATTATGAATATTTAATTGGTGACTCTATTAACATAAAGCTAAGTAGGTTAAATAAATTAGAATATAAAGAAAACGAAGAAATGGAAGATGGCTATATAATCATTGAAGTTTATTATAATGATAATTATGTTACGCTTGAAGAACATAAAGCAAGTAATAATATAATAATTAATTCTCGTTTTCCTGATCATAATGGTTGGAAAATTTATGATGAAATTATCGATAATTTAAAAGACAACAAAATAATTGATTATGAAGAAGCTCGTCAAATTGACTATATTATCTATGGCAATAGTAAAACATTAAAAAGTTTAAAAATCAGATAAAACATATAGTTTTTTGCAAAATATACTTATTAACATCGTTTAGTATTGAAAATTTATATTGCTATTATCAAATGATATTAATTCGTAATGATTAAAATATTTTAAATTAAAAGTAAATTAAAAACATTTAGTTTACTTTTTTTCTTCATTAAAAAGAGCATTGATTTTAAAGTAGAAAAATGCTAAAATAAACTAATGTGTTAACAACTATCGAATATACTTAAATAGTTTAAAAGGAGATAAAAAATGTTAGAATTAAAAAAAATTACTAAAGTATATGAAACTAATAGCTTTAAGCAATTAGCTTTAAATGAAGTAAGCATAAATTTTAGAAAAAATGAATTTGTTTCTATTTTGGGTCCTTCTGGAAGCGGAAAGACAACTTTATTAAATATTATTGGTGGCCTAGATAAATACACAAGTGGCGACTTAATTATCAATGGAATAAGTACTAAAAAATATACTGATCGCAATTGGGATACTTATCGAAATCATCGCATCGGCTTCGTCTTTCAAAATTATAATTTAATCCCACATCAAACTATTTTAGCTAATGTTGAATTAGCTTTAACTTTATCTGGTGTATCTAAAACTGAAAGTCGAAAAAGAGCTAAAGAAGCTTTAGCCAAAGTAGGACTAAGTGATCATATCAATAAAAAGCCTAATCAATTATCTGGTGGTCAAATGCAAAGAGTTGCCATCGCAAGAGCTTTAGTTAATAATCCGGATATTTTATTAGCTGATGAACCAACTGGTGCCTTAGATTCTAAGACTAGTGAACAAATAATGAGTTTATTAAAAGAAGTTGCTAAAGATCGTTTAGTTATTATGGTTACGCATAATGCTGAATTAGCTAACCAGTACTCAACGAGAATTATCGAATTAAAAGATGGAAAAGTTACAAGTGATAGTGATCCTTACACTAAAGTTGATAAAGAAAAAGAAGATGATAAAAAGAAAAAAACTAGTATGTCTTTTATTACCGCTTTATCACTAAGTTTAAATAATTTAATGACTAAAAAAGGAAGAACGATCCTAACAGCTTTTGCTGGTTCCATTGGTATTATTGGCATTGCTTTAATTTTATCTTTATCAAGTGGTGTACAAAATTATATCAATCGTGTCCAAGAAGAAGCTTTAACTTCTTATCCTTTGATGATTGAATCTAATTCCATTGATATTACATCATTTTTAGAAGAACAGCAAAATAATATGATGAATATCGAAGAAAATCAAGATGATAAAATATATTCTAATGATATTATTGTCGATACTTTATCTGTTATGAGTAGTCAAATAAATAATAATAATTTAGAAGCATTTAAACAATATTTAGAAAATGAGGGTAGCTACATTAACAATTACACAACAGCAATTAGTTATCAATATGCTTTAGATCTACATCTTTATAAACCAAATACTGATGAAGGAATCGTCCAAGTCAATCCTAATACCATTTTAGAAAGTATTGGCTATTCTGAAGGAACTACAGCTTCAATCATTATGAGTGATGTTTTCAGTGAATTATTAGATAATGATGAAATGAATGCACAAATGTATCAAGTAATAAGTGGTAGAATGCCGGAAAACTATAATGAAGTAGTTATTATGGTCGATGAAAACAATCAAATTAGTGATTATGCATTATATGCATTAGGATTAAAAGATCAAAACGAATTAAACGAATTATTTGAAAAAGTAGCTAATGGTGAAGAAATTGTAACTGAACAAGTAAGCTATGAATATGAAGAACTACTTAATTTAACTTTTAAACTCCTACTAAATACCGATTATTATGAAAAAGTAAATGGTATGTGGGTGGATAGAAGTAATGATGAAGAATATATGAAACAAAAAATCGAAGAAGCGGAAGAGATAAAAGTAGTTGGAATTATAAAACCTAACGAAAATGCAGTAGTAACTAATAGTTTCGTCGGTGGAGTCTTATATACTACCGATTTAGAAGAATATGTTATTAACAAAATAAATGAAGCAGAAATTGTTAAAGAACAAAAAGAAAATCCAGATATCAATGTTATTACTGGATTAGAGTTTAGTGATGAAGAGTTCAATATTAATAATTTAAGTCCTGAACAACAACAATATTTAGCTTCACTACCACCAGAACAATTGGCTGAAATAATTGAAATGTATCGCGAACAGGCTAATGCAACATATGAAAGTACTCTGTTAAAATTAGGAACAGTTGATCTTAATAAACCGTCTGCAATCTATATTTATGCTAAAGATTTTAAAGCTAAAGATGAAATAAAAAACATCATAGCAAACTATAACGAAATTCAAGAAAATAATGGTGATGAAGACAATGTCATCAACTATAGTGATTTAGTTAGCATGTTAATGAGTTCCGTTACCGATATTGTCGATATTGTTAGTTATGTATTAATTGGTTTCGTTTCTATCTCTTTAATTGTTTCAAGCATTATGATTGGAATAATTACCTATATTTCTGTTTTAGAAAGGACTAAGGAAAT
>CALVVP010000017.1 GCA_944363895.1 uncultured Bacilli bacterium
TTGCAACACCTATTATTTTAAACGTTATTGAAGACGCAAGAAAGAGTGCTGCTGAATCAGAAGCTAATATGATTGTAAGTGGTATCAATACTAACTGCGCTATCAAAGATATGCAAGTTCAAATGGGCGTAAGTGGTGCTGCTGCTTGTGGAGCTTCTTTAGACCAAACTGCTATTAAAGGTATGGTTAACTTAGGAAATGCTTCTATTAGTGGTTCTGCTACATTCTCAGGTGGCCAAGTTACTGCTATTACAGTTGTAAGTAACGGTTATAATGTTGTTATGACTAATGGTTCTTGGGCTGAACCAACAAAATAATTTATATTTAAATTAACTATTATAAGCAATTATAATAGTTTTTTTTGACTTGAATTATTAAAATATGTTATCATTAGTATGGTGAAAATATGAAGAAATATGTTTTATCGTTTTTAATACCTTTTTTTTCTTTTTTAATAATTTTAATCTTAAAAAATATTTTATTTGGCGACTATTCGATTTTATATAGTGATGCCCAATATCAATATCAACAATTGTTGATATATTTAAAACAGATTTTTGATGGTATTTCTAATCCTTTTTATTCTTTACAAATCGGTTTTGGAACGCCGATGATTGCTACATTTGCCTATTATTTAATCAGTCCTTTTAATATTTTAGTTAATTTTTTTGACTATAGTAAGATTGAATTTTGCTTTATGTTGATTGTTTTATTAAAAATAGGGTTATGTGGTCTTACCATGTATGCTTATTTAAACCATAATTTTAAAAGTAAATATACCATAGTTTTTTCAACTGCTTATGCCTTATCATATTATATAATCGCTAATTATTTTCAGATAATGTGGTTAGATGCCTATTATTTAGCGCCTTTATTATTGTTATCGATCGATAAATTAATCGAAGATAAAAAGCTATTATTATATGGTGTTGTTTTATTTGCTATTATATTAACGAGTTATTATATGGGCTATATGTGTTGTATCTTTAGTGTATTATATTTCTTTTATAAATATTTATTAAGTGAAAAAAAAGATAAAGAAATAATTAAAATGTTTTTTATTGTTTCTTTGTTAGCTGGTTTAATGACTTTATTTATCCATTTACCAAATTTATTAGATATATTACAATTTAATCGGACTAGTTCGCGCGATTATTTGTTTAACTATGATCTTATCGGTGCTTTAGCGCGTATTTTTATAGGTACTCATGATGGTATGATTAATAATGAATATTATCCATATTTATATATTGGTATATTTAATATTATTTTATTATTTTTCTATTTTGTAAATAAAAAAATCACCAAAAAAGAAAAATTATTATCTTTAGTTTTTATTTTTATTTTAGTGATTAGTGTTTTATTGGTTCCGGTTAATAATTTTTGGCATGCTTTAAGTGATCCAATTGGTTTTAATTATCGTTATATATTTTTGTTTAATGCTTTCTTTATTGGATTATGTTTTAAATCATTAATTAATATTAAATATGTCGATAAAATATATTATTATCTTGCTTTAGTTTTGTTTTTAATAATCGCTAATTTGGTTTTGTTTAACCATAGTATTAATTTAATTTATATATATATTAGTGTTGGGTTGTTTATAATTTATCTATTTATCTTCAAAACAAAATCTCAAGATGCGCAAATATTATTTATTATTTTAGCTGTTGCCGAATTATTTTTTAATAGTTATATAACTTTATATGTGGATACTTTTTCTTATCGCAATTATTTAGAGGGAACATATAATGAAAAAATTTCTGCTATACAAAGAATAGATGATGATAGTTTTTATCGGATGGAATTTTCTAATCGAACGGCTTTAAATGACCCTTTAAATTATGGCTATTACGGTGTCACTGGCTGGTTATCTTCGAATTTAATCAATAGTGATTTCCACAATAATATTGGCTATTATAGTTATAATAATTTCTTGTTGTATAGTCATTATTTACTATTAGATAGTTTATTTGACATCAAATATTATGAATCTTCTAATGAGATTGCTTATTATGACTTAATTGCTACTAATCAAATATCTACTTATAAGGAAATGTTATATGGTAAGTTTTATACTGATAGTTATCTTTATCAAAATCCTTATGCTTTAAGTTTAGGTTATATGGTCGATGAAAACATTAAAAATGCTTTTTATTGCGATAATGCTTTTGATTGTCAAAACCAAATGGTTAAACTAATGACTGGTTATGATGGTGTTTATCAGATTGAAGAAGTAAGTGATAAAATAACTATTACTAGTAATCAAGATTTTTATTTGTTGTTAGTAGAAGATAGTATCG
The DNA here is from genome assembly GCA_944363895.1 of uncultured Bacilli bacterium. Lineage (GTDB taxonomy): Bacteria > Bacillota_I > Bacilli_A > RF39 > UBA660 > Faecisoma. The sequence continues at coordinate 2,304 of CALVVP010000017.1, forward strand.
ATACAAGAGAAAGTTATAGTGTTTGTCTTAATGATGAATGCTATGCCTTTGATTTTATTTCTAATAAAAGTATTTATGTGGAAAATGATTATGAAATAGGTGAAGAAATCGATATCAAAATTAATGGTAACTGTTATTTAAAAAATATTTATCTTGCTTATTTTGATTTTGAACAGTTTCAAGAAGTTTATGATAAATTAGCTAATAATCAATTAAATATAACAGATTTTAAAGAAAATCATATTAAAGGAAATATTAATGTTACTGATGAACAATCTTTATTTTTATCAATTCCTTATAATGATAA
>CALVVP010000018.1 GCA_944363895.1 uncultured Bacilli bacterium
CTGCGTGACAGGCAGACGTGATAACCTCTACACCACGGAACCATGGTTGCGGGAGAAGGATTTGAACCTACGACCTTCGGGTTATGAGCCCGACGAGCTACCAAGCTGCTCCATCCCGCGATATAAAATAATGGCGGAGAAAGAGGGATTCGAACCCCCGCGCCGTTTCCGACCTCCCGGTTTTCAAGACCGGTCCCTTCAACCAACTTGGGTATTTCTCCACAGTTTTGTAACGAACATGTAGATTATATCATAAAACAAATTCAAAAGTCAACCCTTAAATTACAATTATTTTAACATAAAACTTAAATATTTCCCTTATAAAACTAATCCTTATACCAATATATGAATTATTTTTAAAAAGATGATAATTTACAAAAAAAAGATAGATTATTTAGCAGCGTAAACACTTACTTGTTTTCTATCTTTTCCAACTCTTTCAAATTTAACATATCCATCAATTTTAGCATATACCGTATCATCTGAACCAATGCCAACATTAGTACCTGGATATATTTTCGTACCTCTTTGACGGTATAAAATTGAACCGCCAGTTACAAACTCACCATCAGCCGCTTTAGCACCTAATCTTTTAGCAATTGAATCACGACCGTTTTTAGTTGAACCTTGTCCTTTTTTGTGAGCAAATAATTGTATATTTAATTGCATCAATTTTAACACAATTAACACCTCCTTATTTCTATATATTTAGGGTATTTCTTCTCTAATTCTTTTAATAGTTCGATTAAATTTAAAATTAATTTATCGACAATTTCATCATGTTTTAAAATATTAATGATAACACCATTAGTTTCATTAACATCAATAGCTTGATTATTAATCCGCATTATCGCATTAACAGTTGTAATAACGATTGAAGAAACAGAAGCACAAACAATATCTTTTCCCATTTCTTCATAATCCGCGTGTCCTTTAATTGTTATTTGATTATTATTAATCTTTACTTTTATCATTATTTCTCAACAATTTTCTTAATTTCTACTTTAGTGTATGGTTGACGATGACCTTGTGTTCTGTGGTAGTTCTTTTTCGGATTGTATTTAAAGATTTTAATCTTTTTATTTTTACCGTTTTTAACTACTTCACCAACAACTTCAACATTAGTTAAATAAGGACGTCCAGGATTACCATTGACCATTAATACTTTATCAAATTTAACTTTATTTCCAGCTTCTTGATCTAATTTTTCAACATAGATAACAGATCCTTCTTCAACATAATATTGTTTGCCACCAGTTTCAATAACTGCTTTCATTAATTATACCTCCTTTAATCTCAGACTCGCCATTAAGGTAATTAATTTTAAACCTGTTCTGTGCGGTTGTAGAGAGGTCTCTACACAGTTTCTAATTTTAGCACATTTCCCTTTATTTGTCAAACAAATTTCGCATAATCTCTCTTTCAGTATAATATTTATTATTAATTTTAAAAATATGGTTAGTTTGTTTTTTTATTTTCTTTATATTATTAATTATTTTCTTATTTTTATAGTTATAATTATATAAATACTTTTCTAATAAAAAACGATTAAAATAATAATTATGTTTAGTTATTTCTTTAAAGACTTCTAAAACAATAAATAATAAAATTAAATATAACAATATATTATATCTAATACTTAAAATAATGATTACTAAAGTTAATAAAGAAATGATAATTGTTACAATATGACTTTTTTTAAAAGAAATAAATTTATTAAATAAAATATTAACTATTTTACTACCATCTAATGGATAAATCGGTAATAAATTAAATAATAAAATTATTAAATTATAATAATTAAATATTTGATTATTACGATATAAAAAATAAAATGTTAATTGCAATAAAGGACCTAAAATAGCAATTATAAATTCTTCTTTTAATGATTTATCGATATCTTCTTGAAAAATAGTTATGCCCCCAAAAGGAAGTAAAATAATTTTATCTATTTTCCATTTAAAAATAATTGCTCCTAGTATATGTCCTAATTCATGAACGATAATTATCGCACTAAAAATAATAAAATTTTTAAAATTAGCGGTAATAAAACAGACAAAAGCCACTAAATAAAACAAAGGATGAATTTTAAATATATTCTTGATAGTCAACGACTTCACCATTCTTTATAAAAACTAAATATAAATTTTCATCGACACTACCTATTAAACTACCATCCTTAACATAATCATAAAGTTGTAAATTGACTTCTTTTAAGTTAGAATACCATACATCAATACCACTTTCTTGTTGAACAATCACCGTCTTACCATATCCTTCTTTTTCCCCAATAAAAATAACGATTCCCGAATCTAAAGCTGGAACTAAATAATCATATCCAACCTTTAAAGAAACACCATTTTTATAAATACTAGCTTCACTATATTTTAATTGTTCATTAAAAACTGGTGTTACTTCTTCAAAAAAATCACTAAAAGGCAAGGATGAACCAAATTTAGCTTTATACCAATTGTTAATTTGAGCAAACGAGATACTATCTTCGTAAACATATTTATAAAATTCGATTTTAAAATTTGGTTTTACCTTTAAAACAATCATCGTACTAATCGTTAAAATTACTAAAATTAAAAACTTAAATGCTGTGGATTTTTTAATCATGATATCACCAATATAAATATATGATTAAAAAAACCAAAAATTAATTTGGTTTATAATCTTCTAAAACATTAATAACTAATTTTTTTAAAGCACTACTAGTAACTGTCGCACTACTAACGGTATCTAAATTATCTAAATTTTCTTGATTGTTGATTAATTGATTAATATAATCACTATCTAAAATTAATTGATAACGATTAGCTGTTTCATGATGGGAAGTAATTTCTAAAGAAATAATTTTTTCATTTTCAATAATTACTTCCGCTCTTATTTTCCCACCATATCCTTCTTGAGAAACATTATAAATTGTTTGATTATTATTTTGTTCTTTACTGATAATATCAAAATTAGGATCTTGATTACCGATAGTTTTACGACTGTTAGCTAAAATAATTGTTAAACCGATAATAATTATCCAAATCAAGATAAACCAAACAATTGATTTTAAGAAATTAAACCTTGACACCATCCCAATTTTATCTAAGAAGAAAACTAACATATTGCCAATTAAGATACTATAAGCTACCCCTTCAACACCGACAAACCGAAATATAACCGTTATAATTCCTAAAATAAATCCTTGTAATACTTGCCCAATCGGTGTCACACAACTAGTAATCGGATCAGTGGCCATAAAGACAGCTCCAAACATTAATCCCCCACTTAAAATATGAAATAAAGGATAATAAATATCTTGATTTAATAATCGCCCAATTCCAAATGTTATCACAAAAACAGTACCAACATAAACTAAAGGAATCCGCCATTTAATTGTTTTCGTAAAACTTAAATAAAGATAAGCAATAATACATAGTAAAGCACTAGTTTCCGCTAAACTGCCAGGTATCGTACCAATTAAGAAATTCGATAAATCTCCGTAAGGCTTTACTAATTCATCATAACTACCAATTCCTGATACCATCGAAGCATTAGTTAAAGGCGTAGGACTTGATATAGTATCTAATTCATACTTATTAAAATAGTTATCTGTCGTTAAAATACTGGAAAAAACTAAAATAATAAATAAATATCCCACTAAAGCCGGATTAAAAATGTTTTTGCCAAATCCCCCGAAAATAATTTTACTAACACTAGCAACCACACTACCAATCACAATAATATAAAGTGGTGTTTTTAAGGGTAAAATTAAAGCTAAAAACAACCCTGGAAAAAAAGCATAAGAATTTTTAATATAATTTTTCTTTTTTAAAATTAAAGCATAAATACTTTCAATAACAAAAGATGATAAAGCGCCAATAAAAATATTTAATAATGGGTTAAACATTTCCATAAAACTGATTAAACCATGACTATATGGAACATACCCATTTTTATAAATTGTAAATACTATAATTGGTAATAATGTTACTAATAAATGTAACATAATTTTATTAGTACTATTTTTACTTCTTAAAAATGGTCCCATTATTTATCACCCCTTATAATATTTTTAGCTTCTTTAACTCTTTCTCTTACAAATAATTTGGCTGGACAAATATAAGAACACAATCCACATCCGATACATTGCTCCGGATGTAAAACTTTAAATTTTTTAATATCTTTTTCTTTTTTATATTTTGTTTTCATAATTAAAACCGGACTTAATTTAACTGGACAAACACTGACACATTTACCACATTCAAGACATGGTGTCGCCATATTTAAATCATCATTTAAAGCTAAAACACAGTTTAAATTAGCTGAGACAACTAAATCTTCCACTTTATTTCCCATCATTGGTCCTCCAGCCACAATAATACTATTTGGTTTGATTTTTAATTCATCTAATATTTCATGAACCGGTGTTCCAATTTTAACTAAAACATTACTTGGTTTTTCTAAACTTTCCCCTGAAAAAGTAATAATTCTTTCGATTAAAGGTTTATTATATTTTAAAGCTTCATATATTGCATAAATCGTTGAAATATTATTTACAACAACTCCAATATCACTTGGATAATTATCATAATCTTTTCCTGTTACTTGTTTGACTAATGCTTTTTCCCAACCCATAGGATAAATGTTAGGAACTAATTTCACTTTTATTTTTAAATAGGTTCCAATAAAATTATCAAAAATTTGTTTTAATTCTAAATTCTCTTTTTTAATTGCAATAATTGCTTCATTTATTTTATTGATTTCTAAAATCGCATCGATTGTTTCTAATATTTCCTCACATTTTGTTTTAGCTATACTATAATCAGCTGTAATATAAGGTTCACATTCAACTGCATTAATAATTAATGTGTTGATGTTTTTTGTTTCATATTTAACATAAGTAGGAAATCCTGCTCCTCCCATCCCAACAATACCATTTTCTTTTAATAAATTTAAAAATTCTTCTTTGGTATATTGGTTGATTGTTTTTTTTATACTTAATTTTTGTTCGATTTTTTCTTTAAAATCATTTTCAATTACAACACATTTAACTTTTTCCCCATTGTAACAAGTTCTTTCTTCAAAATCTAAAACAGTTCCACTAACACTCGCATGGATAGGTATTCTAAAATCCCCTTTTCTTTTACCAATAATACTGCCTTTATAAACATATTCCCCTTTATTAACTAATATTGTTATATTTGTATCATTACCACTTATTAAAGGAATATAAACTTTTTTTGGTTTATTATAAACAATCAATTCTTCACTAGTTAATTTATGTTTATCGATTTTTACTTTCATAACATATTCCTTTCTATTTATTATTTATAAATCAATTATACTAAATTACTAATTAATTTTCAAGTATAAAATAAAAACTGATATAAATATATAATTGATATAATATCAGTTTTTATCTAATCTTTTATAGTTGTTATGTACGGTGAATAAATAAAGTTGTTTATCATTAACCTATTGTAAATATATCCCCTTTTTCAGAAGAAAAAGAGTTATAGATTTCAAACTTTCGTTTGAAATCTATGGGATGAGGACGGCACGCGCGCTGTGGCTACTGTTCGCACCACCACTGTAGTAGTTGAAGCCGAACACGCCTGCGATAGAACCAGCGTTATATCTGCCGCCACGATAGAACCAAGAGTTACTAGAGTTGACGAAGTACGCGTAATCACTATACCAGCCACCAGTCGTACTTCCAAAACTTGATAATGTCTCTTTAGTGGCATCACCTAGCTTGCCTCGTCCATGACTCGTGCTACTACTATCATATGTATACTTGTCATAATACTTCGCATTTGGTGCACTACTAAAGCCTGAATTTCGTGGATAAAATGCTCCGCTACTGTCTACCATGTTTCCCATTACGTATTCCCATGCTCCTCCGGACATGTCATACACACCATATACATTACCTGTTGTTGACTGTCCTGTGTTACTCTTATATGAAGTTGTACTACTTCCTCCTCCTGTATAATGACTACTATTACTATTGATTGTTATATCTGTTGTTCCTAGTCCGTATTTACTTTGTTTTAAGTATGCCACTGCTCCCCATTCCATATTCTTCATCATATGTGAGTCACCACTTAAGCTATAACTACTTTTTATGTTTTGGATAGCTGTGAAGAAGTTTGATACGGTTGTACTTCTTAAACTACTTACGCCTGGCTTTACTGTTATCTTACTTGTACTTCCACTTACTTCAAACTTGCCTACCCAGAAACCTGTCACTTGTTCACTTCCAAATGTAAATGCTGGATGAGTATACCAATTGCCATTACTTGCATTCGTACATGTTTGACTACTACTTCCTGATCCACTTACGGCATCAGTACAACTTACTGTTCCTGTACTTGCTGTTCCTGATTCAAAGGTTACATTAATTAATTGTTCAGCTACACTTCCATTATTGGCATTAAACAATTGATATTTATATCTTGGTATCCATACATACCATAA
>CALVVP010000019.1 GCA_944363895.1 uncultured Bacilli bacterium
GTAGTAAAAACTACTTTTATCTGAACATACCGCAGCCACCACAATCATCATTGATGATTTGGGTTTCTTCTGTGCAAGTATATTTTGGAGTATAACTATGAACATAATGAACGCGATTAATTGTATGAGTATTTATAGGACAAATATGTGGCACTTCACAATAAAAATCCTTTTCAACACAATTATTAATCATAGGTTCATAAATTGGTTGCATAGGTTGTGGCATAAAACCTTTATTACAACAACATCTTTTATTAAACATTTTAATCCCCCTTACCTAGTTTATAATATGAAGTAATAAAATAGTTGTATATGTTTTTGTACTAAAAAATCATTGATTTTTTCAATGATTTTGAATTAAATTATTTCTTTAATCATTTTGTAAACTTACAAAATAATTCAATATTTCATCTCTATTATCTGATACAAAATAACTATTTTTAATATAATCCATCGTAAAATTTTCTTCATATATTTTATTTAAAAATAATAATAAATAATCAAAAAATCCACAACAATTATAAATAATTATTGGTTTATCAAATTCATGACTCCTTTTACTTTCTAAAGCCATAAATAATTCATTAATTGTTCCCATACCACCAGGTAAAAATAAACAAACATCACTTTCCTCAATCAATTTATCAATTCGTTCACTTACATTTTTTGTAATTATTTCTTTAGTACATTTTAAAGTATTAAAATCTTCTTTATATATATCTGGACATATTCCAATTATATTTTTGTTATTTTTTAATGTTTCATGATATGAAATTCCCATTAATCCACCATCATATGCTCCAAAAACTAAATCATTATCTTTAAACAATTTTTCTAATAATATGGTACACTCAACTTTATACTTATCAGGTATTTCATTTTTTGAAGAACATCCTACAAATATTTTCATATTATTCCCTCATATATTATAATTTTTATCTTTAAAATATTTTTGCTTAAAATCATCTTTTGTCATTATTACTTTATAATCGGTTATTGGCTTACCATTTTTATTCCACAAACCTTCTAATTTTGAATAATATTTAAAACCAATTTTTGCAATAGCTCTTTCACTTTTAAAATTTCCTTCACTATATCCACATAAAACATTATCAAATCCTAAAGAAAACAAATATTCCATTACAGCTACACATGCTTCTTTTATATAACCATTGCCCCAAAAATCAGGATGGATGTTAAAAGAAATTTCAATACTATTTATTTCTTTTAATATTCTATCAGCAGTTATATTACCAATAGGTGTATTATCTTTCAAATAAATAATCCAATCTAATATGTCTTCGTTATAATCATTTTCTAAAACAAAATCATCTATTTTAGATAAATCTTGTTTAACAAATTCAAATTCACCATTAATATTTCTAAGTTTTGTAAAATCATATTCATAAACTTGATAATAATCTTCTCTATTTCCTCTTTTTAGAAACAATCGCTGAGTTTCCAAAGAAATTGTCTTTAAAATCATAAATTAACTCCTCATATTTTTACTAATCATTTCTTTTTCTTCAGTTAAATATTTTATTCGTTCAATAATTCTTTTAGCTTTAACTAGTTCGACGCCATCTTTAGTTTGCGCTAAATGTTGTTCTAAGTTATCAATTGACAAATTAGAAGTAATAAAAATAGGTAAATTATTATCCATTCGATGTTGTAAAATTGAACATAATATTTCGTCTCTTGACCAAGAAGATACGGCTTCAGCTCCTAAATCATCAATTAATAATAATGGTACATTTTTAATATATTCCATTTTTGGTTCATAATCATCGTTAAAAGAAGATTTTAAATCTCTTAAAAATTCTGGCCAAAAGATAATCGCACTTTTGATATTTTTTTTAGCTAATTCATTAAATGTTGCAACAATTAAATAAGTTTTCCCACAGCCAAAATTACCAGTTAAATATAATCCTTTACCAGTCGGGTTGTTAATAAAATTATTTAACCACAAAATCGTTTCTTTACGGCTAACTAATCTTTTATCGACTTTATCCCAACTAGCTTCCATATAACTTTGAGGTAAATTATAATATTTAACATTCTTTAAAAAACTATACTTTTTATCTTGGCTTAACTTATACTTACAAGGTTTATAATGGAATTGGATTATATTATTAACTATTTTCGGTAAATAAGCATAGCCCAATAATTTATTTTGACATTCACTTAAACCAGGGCAATTAAGACAGTGATGGTATTCAATTGCACATTCTTCTAAAGTTGAAGTATATTTCATTAATATATCATCATCGATTTTTAATTTAGAAATAAATTCTTTAAAATCTTTATTTTTTAAAGCTTCATTATATGAATCTTGTAATTTTTTTTGATCATATTCAATTACATCACTTATTTTAATCATCTTCCTAACTCCTTTTCAAAAGCTTCTAATTCTTCATCTGATAACATATCACTTTCAATATCTTGATTAAACCAACTAGGAACAGCTTCAACTTTTTTACTAGTTTTGGGATTTTTCTTACCATATTCAGCTTTAGCAAAATCAATCGCATCACTAACTGTTTCAATTTTACTTCGCTTCCACTGAACAGCAATCTGTTCGACAAATTTACGAACTAATTTATTGTTATTAATTTTTAAAACATAGTCAAGTAAAACATTGACAACACCGGGATTTAATTTTTGTTCGATCATCAAATATTCGATTATTTCCATATCCTTTTCTGTTGGTTTAGATTCTTGTTTTAAAGATAAAAACTCATAAGGGCTGGTCGTTTCAAACTGATTAATTAATTTTGATCTTTTAGTATTATTAACTTGGTCTTGTCTTAAATATAAAGGTTGATTCTGATAAACTATTTTAGGTATTTTTCCTTTATGTTCAAATTTATAAAAACTCCGACAGTTTTCTTTTAATAAATTTATATCGATTTTACGGTCGATTAAACTATTTTTTATTATTTCACTGATTGCTTCATTTTCTAAATTATAGATAAAAGCTAATTCATAAATCAATTCTTTAGTATCTTTAGAAATGCTTCTGATATTTAATAATTCTTCGGGAATCAAACTTAAAACTTCATTAAAATTGATACTTGGTTCAAAGGATAATCCTAAATGTTTGGCTCTTTTAATATTGTTATTTTCTAACTTTTCGGTACTAACAAAATTATATACATCTTTAAAAGAACAAGAAATATCTTGATAACCTTTTAAATCAACTTTAGGCAAGGAAAAAGAATCAACAATGCGTTTATATTCTTTTTTACTTAAATTATTATATAAAGCGGTATCTAAAATAGGGTTGTTAAAAAAGTCATAAGCGGATAAAGGTCCATATAATTCATAAATATAACTATTGACCTCGCCTTTTTTTAAATAAGTTTTAATTAAACCAATAGCTTCTAGCTTATCTTTAGCCTCTTTTATATCATCTAATTTTAGTTGCATACTGATAGCTAAATCATTATGGGTGTTACCTAAAGAGTTAAATTTATTGCGATCTAAAAAACTCCATAAAGTCAAATATAAACTAACCGCAATGCTGCCAACAATCGGCTGATATAAAAGGGTTAATGTCAAACGGTCTTGCGTATTTAAAATAGTTTTATTAATAACGACAAAGTTATCTAAAGGTAATAATGCATTAACCAAGTTATCACCACCATTTCATAATATATGATAACACATTTATTAAACAAAAAAAAGAATTATTTCATTCTTTCTTTAAAATAATCATAAAACAACTTATCAGGTTTGGTTTTTAAAACATCAGCTATTTTAATTGCCATTTTATATGATAAAGTTCTTCTGTCGTTTTCTAGTTGTGAATAAAAAGGTTTGCTTATTTTTAACATTTCCGCCATATTAGTAGTGGTATAACCTTTTTTTTGTCTTGCTTGCTTTAATTTCAAATTCATACTACAACTCCTTGTTTCAATTATATCACAAAGTGCACCATTAGTGTACTGTAAATTGCTTTAAATTATGAGAAAATATAATTGGTAATTTTTACCAAGAGGTGATTTCGTGGAAGTATCAAATGATTACACAACTTTAATTAAAAATATAAAATACTATCGAACCAAGGCAAATTTGACACAAGAGCAATTAGCAGAAAAAGCTGATCTAAGTACTTCATATATAAAACAAATTGAATCAGGTAAAGAATTTAAAAATATTACATTCATTACCTTTAGTAAAATTGCCAAAGCATTAGATATTAATGTTAATCAATTATTTGAAGAAATAGAAGAAGTTTTAAATTAATTCTATAATTTTGTTCTTTATATCATCATCTAAATCAGCGATGATATTTTTTATTTTATTATTTTTTTCATATAATTTTAATTTTTCTTCATAATATAATAATTTTTCTACAATTTCTTTTAAAGATTTATGTATCGCATTACGACTAATATGATAGTTCTCACTAATTTCGCTTAATGTCAAATTATCAAAATAATAATCTTTAAAATAATTTCTTTGTTTATCAGTTAATAATTCGCCATAATAATCATATAAAATATTTAATAAAACTTGGTTATCCATTTTACACAAATAAAGCCGAACAAATAATGACGATTCCTAAACCGATATAAATCGGAGTCATATATTTTCTTTTATAAATTCGATGATTATTAAATCCGATAACAAACATTAAAATGCCAATTAAAATTTGACTAATTATAAATAAATCTCTTTCAAAAAGGCTAGCGACACCAAAAGCGATTAAAAAAATGGCTAAAGCTATTTGTAATAGCATGGTAATTTGTTCAATTGTATCAATATCTAATTTATTCTTCATGATTCCCTCCAAATAATCCATAAATATATTTTTCAATATCAAAAACTCTTAAATCTTCTTCTTTTTCTCCTAAACCGATAAATTTAACTGGTATTCCCACTTTTTCTTTAATTGCTAAAACTATTCCTCCTTTAGCAGTTCCATCTAATTTGGTTAAAATAATACCGGTGATATTAGTTATTTCTTTAAAACTTTTAGCTTGACTAATCCCATTTTGACCAGTTGTGGCATCGATTACTAATAATGTTTCATGTGGAGCATTAGGCACTAATTTACCAATTACTTTATTTATTTTATCTAACTCATTCATTAAATTAACTTTATTTTGTAAACGGCCAGCTGTATCAATTAAAACAACATCATAATTTTCTTCTTTAGCTTTAGTTAAGCCATCATAAATGACACTAGAAGCATCGTTAGTTTCTTTTGACACAACATCACATCCGACTCTATTTCCCCATTCATTTATTTGTTCAATGGCCCCTGCTCTAAATGTATCGCCAGCAATTAATAAAACTTTTTTCCCTTGATTTTTTAAACGATAGGCAATTTTACCTATACTAGTTGTTTTACCTACCCCATTAACACCAACAAATAAAATAACTGTTGGATTAGTTTCTTGATAATTTATTTTATTAACGATAATATCATTATTAACATAAATGATAAACATTTCATCGATAATAATATCCATTAAATCTTTAGAATCAACGATATTTTCTGATTTAACTCTTTTTTTTAATTTATCGATAAATTGCATAACCGTATCGACACCAATATCAGCCATAATAAATATTTCTTCTAATTCTTCAAAGTACTCGTTACTAACCTTTTTATATTTATTATTTAAGATATTTATTTTATTAACAAATTCTTTACTGGTTTTTTGTAATCCCTCTTCATAAGCAGCTAATTCTTTTTTATTGGAATTACTAAATATTTGTTTAAACTTATCAAATAGTCCCATAAATATTCACCTTTAATAATTATAACAAAAAAAAATCCTTATGTCTAACAATTCATAATTACTTTGACAAATAAATATAAACAATGTATAATTATATCGTCATAATTCTTAAAAAGAAAGGAGGTAAAAATGTTTAAAGAAAGTGTTACCAAAGTTTTTGCTTTAGGTGGACTAGGAGAAGTTGGGAAAAATATGTATTGTATTATGCACGAAAATGAAATAATCATTATCGATGCTGGGGTAATTTTTCCTGATGATATGATGGGTGTCGATTATATTATTCCTGATTTTACATTTCTAAAAAGAAATGAAAGAAAAATTAAAGCTTTATTTATCACTCATGGTCATGAAGATCATATTGGTGCCATTCCATTTTTAATTCAAAATGTCGAGATACCAGCTATTTATGCTCCTAATCAAGCAGTTGGTTTAATTAAAAGTAAACTAGAAGAAAGAAATATTCAATATAAAAATTTATATGTCTATAATGAACAAACTAAAGTTAAATTTAAACATATGATGGTCGAGTTTTTTATGACAACTCACTCTATTCCGGATAGTCATGGTATATGTGTTCATACCCCTAATGGTACTATTGTCACAACCGGTGATTTTAAATTTGATTTAACGCCAATCGGACCGATGGCGAATTTACACAAAATGGCGGAAATCGGTAAAAAAGGTGTTACTCTATTATTAAGTGATAGTACCAATGCTTTAAATGAAGGTTTTTCAACTAGTGAATCCAAAGTCGATGAAGCATTATCAGATATATTTAGAAAACATCACGGCAGAATTATTATTGCAACATTCGCTTCTAATATTTATCGTTTAAAACACATTGTTGATACATGTAAACGAAATAATCGTAAAATCGCTATCTTTGGTCGTAGTATGACAACTAACATTGAAATATCAATTGAAGGCGGCTATATTAAAAATAAAGGTATCTTTATTACCCCAGAAGAAGCTAATAGTATGCCTGATCATAAAGTATGTCTATTATGTACTGGTAGTCAAGGTGAACCACTAGCTGCTTTAAGTAGAATTGCTAACGGTAGTCATAAACAAATCAAATTAAAAAGTAATGATACTGTCGTCTTTTCTTCTTCCGCAATTCCAGGAAATGCTGTTAGTATTTCAAGAACAATTAATAAACTTTATTTAAAAGGTGTTAAGGTTTATACTAATACATCATTAAGTGATGTTCATACTTCTGGTCATGCTAGTCAAGAAGAATTAAAATTAATGATTAGATTAATTAAGCCTAAATATTTTATGCCCGTCCATGGTGAATATCGGATGCTTAAAGAACATGCTGACTTAGGTGTTATGTGTGATATTCCGAAAGAAAATACTTTTGTTTTAAGTAATGGCGATGTCTTAAATATTAAAAATAGACATATTACAAAAGGCGAACCAGTTATCGCTGGTGATTCTTATGTCGATGGTAATAAAATTGGTGATGTCGATAATATTGTTATCAAAGAACGTAAATCGATGAGTCAAGATGGTATTGTTATCATTACTTTAGCTATTAAAAATAACAAATTATTAGCTAATCCAACTGTTACAACTCGTGGGTTTGTCCTAGTTAATGATAATTTAGAGTTATTACATGATTTAGAAAACAAAACTAAATTAGTGGTTGAAAACAAATTAAAAAATATTAATGAATTAAAATCACTAATTATTTCCGAATTAGTAAGTTATATTTATGATAAAACAGGTCGTAAACCAACAATATTGCCAGTTATTATGGAGATAAAGAATTAATCTTTATCTTTTTTCTTTAAAAAAAATTGTACTTTTAGGTACAATTACTTTTGACAATTTTCACAATAATAAGTTCCACGACCATTGATTTTAACTTTCGTTATTTTCTTATGACAATGAGGACATTCCTCTTTTGTATGAACTAATAATTCATTTTGAAATCTACCATGAACTCCTTCACTTGAGGTATAACTTTTAATCGTTGTTCCACCTAGTTTAATCGCTTTTTCTAAAACAATTTTCGTATTTTTAATAATATTATTTAATTCATTATCATCTAACATACTAGCTTTTTTATAAGGATTGATTTTACTTAAATATAATACCTCATCAGCATAAATATTGCCTATTCCGACAATTATCGATTGATCTAATAAAACTGATTTAATCGGTAATTTTTTATTTTTATATTTTTCTTTTAAATATTGACTATTTAGTTTATCATCCCATGGTTCATAACCTAGTTCATTTAAAGGTTTAGTATGATAAGCGCTATTTTTATCTAAAAGATACATTCTGCCAAATTTACGAGTATCATTGTATCTTAATTCAAAATCTTTAAATTTAAAAATAATGTGTTGATGACGGGTAACTTCATCGTTAAAATTTTTTATATAATACTTACCTTCCATTCTTAAATGGGATAATAAATAATAATCATTTAATTCAAACAATAACCATTTACCTCTTCTTTTAATATCGACAATGGTTTGATTTTTTATTTTTTTAATAAATTCTTCAACACTAGGCTTTTCAATAATATTGGGATAATTTACTACAACATCTAATATTTTTTGATTTAATATTTGTTTTTTTAAAGTTTCTTTTACGGTTTCTACTTCTGGTAATTCAGGCATAATTCCTCCAACTGATAATCATATTTAATTATTTTATCGATATTAGTAATTAAATTATGATTAACTTTACTAAAATATAATCTTATTTTTAATTCTTTATTATTTTCTAAATTTAATTTTTCACACAATATTTTTCCCATATTGATTGTTTTATAATTTAATTTGTTTAAATAATCCTCAAAAATGGGATAATGTGTACAACCTAAAACGATTGTATCAACTTTGGGTAATTGTTTCAAATATTCATCAAGTGTTTCTTGATAATCTAAATTATTCTCAATTAAGGGAACTAATTTAGGGCAAGATGCTTGATGAATATCCTTATTTATTTTATTAAATACTTGGCTTTTAACAGTCATTTTGGTTGCTAAAACACCTATTGTTTTATAATTGCTATTATTTAAATATTCAATTGTCGGGCTAATAATATCATAAATGGGGATATCATAAATTTCTTTTAATTCAGAATAAATATTGGAACTTATTGTTCCACAAGCGATAATAATGATATCAACTTCTTTAGTCATTAAAAAATCAATTATTTTACTTGATAATAACTTTAACTCATATTTTGATTTAGTTCCATAAGGAATATTGATATTATCCCCAAAGTAATAATACATATTGTTAGGATATTTATTTATTAATTCTTTTAAAACAAATAAACCACCTATCCCTGAATCAAACACACCTATTTTCATACTAATCCTTTCTATTCATTATCTAATGACAATAAATTTTTAATATCTTGTTCGGTTAATTTACTAATGATATTTTCATCTAAATTATCGCTATCAATTAATTTATCACTTAATATTTTTTTCTTATTTTGTAATTCTAAAATTCGTTCTTCGATTGTTCCTTTACAAATTAGTTTTACTACTTCAACATTATTAACTTGACCAATCCGATGAGCCCGGTCAGTTGCTTGCATTTCAACTTGTGGATTCCACCATAAATCTAGGTGAATTACGACATCAGCACTCGTTAAATTTAGACCAGTTCCGCCAGCTTTTAGCATAATCAAAAAGACATCAGTATCATCATGATTAAATTTATTAACTAATTCCATTCTTTTTTTACTAGTAACACTACCAGCAATCATATAAGTAGATATATTATTGTTGGTAAATTCTAAATTAACAATATCTAAAGCTGTTTTATAACTAGAAAATAACAATATCTTATGATTATTAGCAATATATTCTTTAACTAATAAAATTAATTGTTCAATTTTCGCACTACCACCTTGATAATTTTCATAAATTATCTTCGGATCAATACAAATTTGTCTTAATCGCGTTAATAACTGTAAAATTTTAAATCTAGCTTTATTAAAGCCTTCAGTAGCAATAATTTCTTTAATTTCTTCGTTGGTTTTATTAACTTGAGCGACATATAATTTCTTTTGTTCAGTATTCATATCGATATAAATATTATTTTCAATCTTATCTGGTAATTCTAAAATAACATTTTTCTTAATTCTTCTTAAAATAAAAGGTTTAATTTGTTTTTGGAGATTATCTAATTTAGCTAATTGTTCTTCATTTGTATCTTTCAAATGATATTTACTTTGAAATTTATTTAAACTAGCTAAATAACCTGGCATAATAAAGTCAAAAATACTCCAAAGTTCTAAAACACTATTTTCTAAAGGGGTACCAGTTAAAGCAAATTTAGTATGAGCATTTATTTTTTTTATCGCTTTACTCATTTGGGTGTTATAATTTTTAATATTTTGGGCTTCGTCAATGACAACTATTTCAAAATTAATATTTAAATATTTTTCTAAATCTTGTCTTACTAAACCATAAGTGGTAATAAAAATATTGGTATTGTCAATTTCCTCTAATAAATGTTGTCGTTTAGTTTTATTTTCAGCGATTACTTTATATTTTAATTCGGGACCAAATTTATCAAATTCGGCTTCCCAGTTATAAATAAGTGAAGTCGGTGAAACAATCAATATTTTAGCATCTTTTTCTTTTAATACTTGTTTAAGGAAATAAATCAATTGAATACTTTTCCCTAATCCCATTTCATCGGCTAAAATTCCGCCAAAGCCACATTTATAAATATTATATAACCATTTAACGCCAGTTACTTGATAATCTCTTAAAATATTATCATTAATTTTCAAATCGATATCTTTATAATTGTTAAAATTATTAATTAATTCTCTAAATAAATTATCGGTTTGAATAACATTATAATTTAAACTATCTAAATAAATAGCCCGGTATTTAGGAATATTTCCATAACCATTAGCAATATCTTTATTAGTAAGTTCTAAATCATCAATTAAAGCGTCTAATTGTTTTAAATCCCCATTTTCTTCTAAATTTAAAAAATCACCACTTTTTAATCGAAAATATTTTTTCTTTTTATGTAATGAATCTAAAATATCAACTAATTCTTCATTTTTAATATTACCTAAATCAAATTGATAAGACATTATATTATCTTTGCCAATACTAAAACTTGAGCTTATATTGACATTCTTTTTAATTTTGGTTTCGTTTATTTTCTCAGATGTATACACTTCATATTTATTAGATAACTCTTTTAAATATTCGTCTAAAAATAAACCAATATCTTCCACCTGTTTAATAATAAAAGTATCTTCTTTTTTAAAACCATAGCTAATTAAATCATTAGCAATTTCTTCCTCATACATAAAATCTCTTAAAATATTTTTAACATTGTCAAAATAATCAATTTCTTTATCTTGATAATTTAACTTAACATTAGCAATAATACTATTATATTTAAAATCAATATATATCTTAACACCAGGTTTGTTGACAATAATTATTTTATCTTTTAATTCTTCTGAAACTTTAATATTTTCTTTAATTGTTGGTAAAACTGTCTTACTGAAATTATCTAACTGTTCTTCTTCAAAAGTTAATTCTTCAATGCGATTTTTTTTCATTAAATTTAAAAGTTTAACCATTTTTAAAGGGACATGATAACATATATTATCACTTATAACATATTCATAATCATTAGTTAAATTAACAATATTATTTTCAAAATTAAGAACATAATCATTATCTTTTTTAATTAAATTGGTTTTAAAAGGATTACCTTCCAAAATACCGTTAAATAAAGCAAAACCATAAATAGTAAAAGTTCTATTTTTAATCAGAGGTAAGAAAGATTTTAAATCTTCGTCAGATAGTCTACATATTTCGTGAGATGAATACTTATTTCTTTTTTGCATTAATAAATATTCGATGATTTTTTTATCTTCTTCATTAAAATAGTATTGTTCATTGTTATAAATTAACTGTTTACCAAATTTAACTTCATTTATTTTCCCTTCATAAGCATCTAAAAAACTAGATAATTTATTATTTAAATTATACATTTTTTGATTACCAATTTTTAAATCAAGTAAAACTAAACCATAGTAATTACGATTGATACTTAAGCTTATATCAAGGACTAATTGTTGTCTAATATTATGACTAGTAATTAACGAATTAAAAACATTTAAACTAGCTTTTTTAGGATTAATTTCTTCAAACAATATATTATGATAATGATATAGACAAGCAGCAATGTGTTTACAACTACCATATTCATAAAATTGCATACAATCACAACTAGCATATTTAACTTCATTATCTTTTATTTCAACTTCAACATCATAGTAATAATTATATCTTTGACTTTTAACTTTAAACTGATAAATTTTTTCATTGTCGTCATATTTAATAATCCGAGTTGGTTTAATACTGCCCTTGTTATAAGCAATTCCTTTGGAAATATCATTTCTATTTAATGTTTTTAGTTTATTAAGATCAACCATATTTCTCACCACTAAATTATTCTATCACATTTAGCACAAAGAAAAAAGACTACTTTAATAATTTCGTCTTATCTATAAAATAATCAAAACTAAATAAACAAGTTTTATTTTCAGTTTAGACAATTCATTCACATATATTTAATTTATTACAACTATATTATTTAGTTTTAATAACTTCCAAACCACCCATATAAGGTTGTAAAGCTTTAGGTACCCTAATACTACCATCTTCTTGATAATTATTTTCAAGTAGAGCGATTAAACCACGTGGCGTAGCTAGAACGGTATTATTTAAAGTGTGTAAATAATAATTCTCTTTATCGTTTTTAGCTCTTATTCCTAGTCGTCTTGCTTGAGCATCACCTAAAGTAGAACAAGAACCGACTTCAAAATATTTTTGTTGTCTTGGACTCCATGCTTCGACATCACATGATTTAACTTTTAAATCCGCCAAATCACCACTGCAACATTCTAAAGTTCTAACAGGAATATCTAAACTTCTAAAAAACTCTACTGTAAATTGCCACATTTTATTATACCAATCCATTGAATCTTCTGGTTTACATAAGACAACCATCTCTTGTTTTTCAAATTGATGAACTCGATATACGCCTCTTTCTTCAATACCATGAGCCCCTACTTCTTTTCTAAAACATGGTGAATAACTGGTTAAAGTAATTGGTAAACTATCTTCTTTAATAATTTGATTTTTAAATTTTCCAATCATCGAATGTTCACTTGTACCAATTAAATATAAATCTTCATTTTCAATTTTATACATCATATTATTCATTTCTTCAAATGACATAACACCACTTACAACATCACTTCTAATCATAAAAGGTGGTATACAATATGTAAAGCCTTTGTTAATCATAAAGTCTCTGGCATAAGATAACATAGCCGAATGAAGTCTAGCGATATCGCCCATTAAATAGTAAAAACCATTACCACTCGTTCTTCCCGCACTTTCTTTGTCGATACCATTAAATTTTTCCATAATATCAGCATGATATGGTATTTCGTAATCAGGAACAATTGGTTCACCAAATTTTTCAATTTCAACATTTTCACTATCGTCTTTGCCAATGGGAACCGATTCGTCGATTATATTAGGAATAACCATCATTTTTTCTTTGATTTGTTGTTCTAAAACAGTTTCTTTTTCTTCTAATTCTTTTATCTGTTCGGCATATTTACTAACTTCTACTTTTATTTTGTTAGCTTCATCTTTTTTCCCTTGTTGCATAAAAAGGCCGATTTCACTACTTTTCTTATTTTTTAAAGCTCTTAAATTATCTCCTTTTAATTTAGTTTCGCGGTAGTCTTTGTCTAAGTTGATTATTTCATCAACTAATGGCAATTTCTTATCTTGAAATTTTTTCTTAATATTTTCTTTTACTAATTCACTATTTTCTCTTATTAATTTAATATCGATCATTTTATTCATCCTTTCCTTAAAAATAAAAAGCTATTACAGATTAGGAGTATATTAAAATACGGTACCATCCTAAAAAAATAGCTTTATCTCTTAATTTAAGATAACGGTCTTACCCGGAAATGTTTACATTTCACTAAAGAAGTAGATTTCATAGATATTTATTATTAGTTTCCATCAACCACTAACTTTCTTTAAATAAATAGGCTATTACTTAGTTTCTTTTGCGTTTTATGTTTTTAATTTTACCATTTAATTAACTGATTGTCAATTACTATATTTTTTAAATAATTGAAATGCTTCTTCTTTAAATTGTCCTAAAGATTTAATTTCTGCTTCTTTAGTGGCTAATGAGGATTGCTGTAGTTTTATTGTTTCAGCTTGTTGTTCGATAATACTTTGCTGGGAAGTAATTGTTCGTTCATAATCGGCGATAGTCTCTTTTGCTTGCATTAATTGTTCTTTTAAATTTTTTAATTCTAGTAAAATAGGCGATAAAGCGCCAGAATTAGTCGATACTTGTAAATTGTAAACTTTAGCTAATTCTTGACATGATTCATCTAATGTAGTATCTATTCTTACATTTCTTTTTTGAATAATAGCTGAAATTAATTCTGATAAAAATTGCGAAATTTGCATTTGATTTTCAAAATTAGCGATCAATCTTTTTAAATTATATATATAATCGCGGGTAACAATTAAGTGGAAATCATATTCTTGCGCTAAACTGTTTAATTTTTGAACTTTAGACAATTTTTCTGTATTTGTTGTATAAAATTTTTCATCGGTATTAATTCGCCAAATATTATTTACTAACATAACTTCTTGATTAGAAACAATACCTTTAAAAACATCATAAGAAAATGACTCATCAAAATTAGCAATAATAGAAGATGGAGCATAATAAGAACTATTTTGAACTTTTTTTAATCCTAAAAAACAAGGATAATTTTCACCATCGTCAAAAATAATATAATACTCACAGCCATAATTATTAGGATCTCCATTTATATAACTTCGTGCGGGAACATAGTGGCAAACACCAAGAATATTAAAAGAATTAAATTTGAGAACTGTTTTGAAAAAACTTAATTTTTCATTAATAAACAAAGAGAAAATATCACTATAATTTATTTCGCCTCGTGTCATTTTTTGATAAATAGCATGAGATCTAGTAATTAATTCTTCTAACATTTCGAATGGTTTATCAGCGGATAAAATTTTACTTGTTTTTAGATTACCAATGTTAATACCTAACAAATGGGGAATATTTTGTGGTTTAAAAGTAAATTCGATGGTTTTATTATTAGATAAATATAATTTATATTCGTTAAAACGGTAGGGAGAATTTTTAAAAAAATTAATTGCTTCTTCCAATTTAATAATAATTTGTTCAAATTCATATTTCGTAGGCATAATTTACCCCCTCTTTTTTAGGAAAATATCCTAACATAAAATGAATTAAATGTCAATTTTGTGGTTCCATATGAATATAAACATATTTTATTTTTTCATCTTTTTGTTTTAAAGCAAATTCTAACTTATCGATAACTTCATGAGCATCACTCAATAATATTTCATTTTTCATGATAATATTAGCCAATAATTGATAATATGGTCCATATCTTAAAATATGAAGTTCTCTAATTTTTATTATTTCTTCAAAAGATAATATTGTTTTTTTTATTTCTTCCATATATTCTTTATCGATAATTTGTTCTTCTAATAAAATACTAATATTATCCATTAATACCCGATAGCCTGTGTGAATAATCAAAATAGCGATTACGATAGTACCGATTAAATCAGCATACTTAAAAATTGGAATAGTATTGGAAAATTGCATCAAAATAATCGATACTAAAACAAAAACTGAACTATATACATCGATTCTGCTTTCTTTTCCTGATGCGATTAAAATATTATTTTTATAATTTATTCCTTTTTGATAAATATAACTAGATACAATAAACTTGGAAATTATTGTAAAAATGCTAACAAAAATAACTAATAAACTGGGAATGGTTATTTCTTTATTAAATACTTCATTAATAAGACCTAGTCCTAAAATAATTATAATGATACCGATAATCATGCTAGTAACATATTCTGTTTTGCCATGGCCAAAAGGATGTTTTTTATCAGCTGGTTTTAAAGCTAATTTATTGCCAAAAATGGCGATTATATCGGTTGATAAATCGCTAAAAGAATGAACTCCATCGGCAATTAATGCGCTGCTTTTGCCGATAAAGCCAAAAATTAGTTTAATAATAGATAAAAAGATATTGGTTATCGAACTGACCAATAATACTTTTGTTGTTTTATTCATTTTTAATCACCTTATTTTGCTTCATACCAATTATTTCCATATTCAACATCGATTTTCAAAGGTACTTTTAACTGACAAATATTTTCCATGACATCTTTCATTATTTTTGTTACTTTTTCTTGTTCTACTTTTAAACAATCAAAAACTAATTCATCATGAACTTGAATAATCAATTTTGACTTTAAGTTGTTTTCTTTTAATTTTTTATGAATTTCAACCATCGCTTTTTTAATTATATCAGCGCTTGTTCCTTGAATTGGCGTATTTAATGCCATTCTTTCGCCGGATTGTCTAATCATATAATTGGTATTTTTTAATTCATCAATATTTCTTTTACGATTGAATAATGTTTTCGCATAGCCACATTCGTAAGCTTGTTTGATTGCATTATCCATGTATTCTTTAATGCCAGGATAAGTTTTTAAGTATTCATCGATAAAATTTTGGGCATCTTTATTGGAAATATTTAAATTTCCTGATAATCCAAAGCTACTTATACCATAAATTATTCCAAAATTAACAGCTTTAGCTATTCTTCGCATTTCTTTAGTAACTAAATCTTGGTCTACTTTGAAGATATCACTAGCTGTTTTACTATGAATATCTAAACCTTTTCTAAAAGCTTCAATTAAAGTGGGAACATTAGCAATATGGGCAAGAATTCTGAGTTCAATTTGGGAATAATCGCCACTTATAATAATTGAATTTTTCGAAGGGATAAAAGCTTTTCTAATTAAGCGACCATATTCAGTTCGGATGGGAATATTTTGTAAATTGGGCTCAATACTAGATAATCTCCCTGTTCTTGTTAAAGTTTGTGTGTATATCGTATGAACTTTTCCGTCATCCATAATGGTATTAATCAATCCTTCAATATAAGTTGTATATAATTTAGTTAACATTCGATATTCAATAATTAAATCAATGATGGGATGTTTACCTTTTAGTCTGTTTAAAACATCGATTGCTGTAGAATAGCCTGTTTTACCTTTTTTGCCGTGGGGTAGCTTTAGTTTTTCAAATAACACTTCGCCTAATTGATTAGGTGATGATATATTAAACTCACAGCCAGCTTGGTTATAAATATCTTTACTTAATAATTCTAATTTTATTTTTATATCTTCGCCCATATCTTTTAAAATGTTTTTATCCACATAAACGCCATTATATTCCATATCGCCTAAAACATAAGCTAAAGGCATTTCGATATCATGATAAAGTTCTAATATATCTTCTGTTTTTATTTTATTTAAAATAGCTGCTTTTTTTTCATAAATAAATTTAGCTTTACTAACAACAATATTGGCGATATCTAAAGGAATTGTTTTATTGGATTTACCAAATGATGTTTCATAAAAAGGAATATTATAATTGAATTGATTAGCTAAATAAGCAATATCTTCTTTGGTGTTGTATTCTAATAAAGAGGCTGCGATCATTAAATCGTCGTTTACATTATCTAAATTTAAATTGTGCCATTTTAAAGCAACATAAGCTTTTTTTAAATCATAGGTAGTGATATTAATGTTTTTTAAGAAATTTAAATTAGTTAATTTTTCAAAAGGAATATAATAAGCAATGTCTTTATTATATAAACCAAGACCAATTATT
>CALVVP010000020.1 GCA_944363895.1 uncultured Bacilli bacterium
AGTAAATGTTACTTGAGGGGATAAGGCAATGCTGAGGAGCAACCTGAGCAAACAAGTAATGCTAAACAAAAAAGATATATTTCTTTTTTTGGAAGCCCAGAGCAATAAACCTCAGGGTTTGGGGCAGCGCCCCAATTAATGTCTGAGCATCATATTTTTTCTTTTCCTTATCATTTAACATTCTTAAAAACCTCCTAAATCATTAAAAAATGACAAAGAGATATTTTAATATAAATTAGAGACATTTTCACTAATTATTTGTTTTTTTAATAGGGACATTTTTACTAATTTTTCACAAAAAAAATGAGAATTACCATCCCCATCTTTGTACACTATAAATAACATCACCACTCATATTAGTAACTTTTCTAATTTCTTCGTTTTTCTCTGTTTCATAAGCTACATCAAAGTGATAAATCCCATTTTTTAATTGTTCACGCATTGTATAACCGGTATCCATAACGATTCCTGTAAAATCACCTAAATTAGAATTCTTAACTTCAACAATAGTTCCACAAGGAAATTCCGATAAAGCCGCCGCCAAAACTCTTACTTCCCCATATTCGTCATCATTATAATAAACGCCGTCATCAATTAAATTAAAACTTTCTTTATCTTCTGTTCGACAAGCAACATAACCACGACCTGAACAAGTTGAACAATCTGGTCCATATCCCGTCATAACACCAGTATATTCACCGTTTTTACCAGTACCAATAAGAATCTCTTCATTTATTACTTCTTCTAAAATAACTTCTTCATTATTATTGTAATAAATTATTCCATCTTTACCTTCCGTAATAACTTTAGTTATGTTATTAGGTATCGAACTATCATAAGTTTTAATGGTATCATATTCAACTACAGTTGTAATAACATTAATATTTTTATCAATATTACTATTACTTACCTCAATATTTTGTTCATCAATTTTAAATCCTAATAATGACATAATTGATAATATTCCCAAACTTACCCATTTACCAAATAAATTTAGTAAATAAAAATTCATTCTTTCACCTCAATTTTGTCTATCATAAGATAAGTTTATCATAAATAAACAGTCAAGTCAAATTGATATGTATTTAATAATATGCCATTAAATAATTATTTATCACTTCTAAAATCTAGTTTAAATTGTTCGACCGCATTTAAAGTAGTCTGTTCTAAAACTTCTTCTAAAGAAATATTTTTTACTTCCGCGATTTTTTTAGCTACATAAATTATGTTATATGGTTCGTTTGTTTTACCCCGATATGGTTCTGGTGTTAAAAAGGGACTATCGGTTTCTAACATTAAATAATTTAAATCAATTTCTTTAATAACATCTTTTAATTTACTATTTTTAAATGTAATAACCCCACCAATTCCTAACCGACAATTAATTTTAATAAAATTTTTAGCCATTTCCAAACTACCACTATAACAATGAATATCTTTGTTTAAACGAGGATATTGTTTTAATATCTCATAAGTATCATTGGTAGCATCGCGACTATGAATAACAACTGGTTTATTATATTTTAAAGCTAAATCTAATTGTTTGATAAACATTTCTTTTTGTTTTTCTTTATCATTGTTCCAGTGATAATCTAATCCAATTTCTCCAATACCAACTATTTTTTTATCATTCAAATTATTTTCGATAAATTCTAAATTATTGGAATCTAATTCTGTCGGATGAATCCCTAATGTTCCATAAACATTAGGATATTTATGACAAAGTTCTAAAACTTCTTGATTATCTTGATCATTCGTTCCACTTACAATCATAATATTATTTCCCATTTTACTTATTATTTCATCTATATTATGGTAATATTGTTTTAAAATATGACAATGTGTATCAATCATAACAAAACCTCCACCATCATTATACAATAAAACAAGAAAACTTTATCATTTTTGTTTTCTTGTTTTTATAAAATACTTCAAAAAAATTACTCCCACTAATACTAAATAGACAAAATCTACAACATTAAATTTTATTATTATACTAGCAATAGCTACAAATACTGGTATGAAT
This sequence comes from uncultured Bacilli bacterium, assembly GCA_944363895.1. GTDB lineage: Bacteria > Bacillota_I > Bacilli_A > RF39 > UBA660 > Faecisoma. The sequence continues at coordinate 2,027 of CALVVP010000020.1, forward strand.
AATAAAATTAAGGCGGAACACTCCTTTAATATTCGTGCCATTTCTAATTTTTCCCTTCTGTTATTTTTTTACGACATTACCAATATAACATATAATTTTACTTATATACAATATTTTTTGTATACAAATAGCGACATTTTACGCAATTTTACATTTCTAAATGATTAGCTAAAAATTTGGCAGCTATTTTGGTTAATTTTAAATCTGTATCTTCCACATTTTCTTTACTAATAATCATAACTAAACCAATTACATCACCTGCTACAATAATTGGGCTAACAGCATAAGTACATTCTAATTCGCTATCAGTTATTTTTAATGGTTTCTTATGTTTTTCTAACATTTCTTCTCTTCTTTTGATTTTACTTTCTAAATCAATTCCAATTGTTTTATTTAATAATTCTTTCTTTAATGGTCCTGAAACAGCTAATATACTATTAGTATCGGTAATTAAGACACTATTTGTAATAAAAGAATGAATCGCATCTGTAATATTTTGTGCGAATTCATTTAAATTTTTAATAACCGAATATTTTTTTAAAATAATACTTTCATTATCGATTAATATTTCTAAATTATCTCCTTCTTTTATTCTTAAACTTCTTCTAATTTCCTTAGGTATAACAATTCTTCCTAATTCATCAATTCTTCTTACTATCCCTGTTTTCATATTTCACCTCGCCTTTAGTTTTAACTAAATTAAGGTAAAATATACTTAATATTTTAATTTTTTATGCTCCCGTTTACCTTTATACACTATTATACTTTTTGCTTATATGAAACAACTATCCTGTCCGCCTCCTTAAAAGGGAGGAGGCGGACTTGCTCCGTTGTTTCTTTTTTGGTTATCTTTTCCTTTACCTTCTCTTGTATTTTTCTATCTATTTCCAGGAGAAAAGAGTCATAAATTTCAAACTTTCGTTTGAAATTTATGGTATGAGGACTGCGCGCGCGCTGTAGCGGTTGCCGCTACCACCATGGTGTCTGTCGAAGTAGAACACGCCCGCAGAGGAGGTACTGTAACAGTAGCCGCCACGCCGAAACCATGAGTCACTAGAGATGACGAAGTGCGCGTAATCACTATACCAGCCTCCAGTACTGCTTCCAAAGGTTGATAAGGTCTCTTTTGTTGCGTCACCTAATTTTCCTCGTCCATGATCTGTATAACTTGTTCCATATGTATACTTATCATAATATTTCGCATCGGGTGCGCTACTAAAGCCCGCACTACTTGAATAAAATCCGCCACTACTATTTACCATATTTCCCATCACATACTCAATTGCTCCTCCTGACATGTCATATACTCCATATACTGTTCCTGTGGTTGACTGTCCAGTATTACTTTTATATGATGTGCTACTACTTCCTCCTCCGGTATAATAAGTGCTACTATTGATTGTTATATCCGTTGTTCCTAAGCCATAAGCACTTTGTTTTAAATACGCTACTGCTCCCCATTCCATATTCTTCATCATGTGACTAT
>CALVVP010000021.1 GCA_944363895.1 uncultured Bacilli bacterium
GTATTATCTTTTAAAAATTGACTACGATATTCAACTAAATATTTTTTAACAAAATAAATTGCATAATCTCCCACCGGAATAATTCTTTCCTTACTTCCCTTACCTAAAGTTCTAATTAAATCCATATCTAAATCTAAATCATTTAGTTTTAAATTAACTAATTCACTAACTCTTAAACCAGTGGCATACATCAGTTCCAACATAGCTTTATTGCGGTAACTATATTTATCGACTAAATCGATATCCAATAGATTTTTAACTTCATCATAAGATAACACTTTCGGTAGTGTTTTTCTTAAACGCGGTGGTTCGATATAATCCATTGGATCAGTTACAAAATGATTAGAAACAACTAAAAATTTATAAAATGTTCTTAAAACAGAAATATTATGATTAATTGAACTGGTAGCTAATTGTTGTTCTCTTAAATATTTAGTATAATTCATAATATCTTTTCTTTTGATTTCATCGATATTTAAGTGATTCTTAACGACATATTCATAATATTTATATAGATCATTCATATAAGAATCGATTGTTTCGTTACTATATTTTTTATCGATTAATAAATAGGTTTTAAATTCTAAAGCTTTATCGTTAAATTTATCTTTATTTGGTTCAAATTTCATAATCTCACCTATTTAATTATACCATAATTATTGAATTTTTATTATTTTTTGATAAAATATTAATGGTGATGGAAATGGAACCTTTAGCAATTATTTTAAGACCAAAAAAACTAAGTGATATTGTCGGGCAACAACACTTAATTGGCGAAAATAAAATATTATCTAATTTAGTTAAAAATAAACATATATTTTCGATGATTTTATATGGTAAACCTGGTATTGGCAAAACTAGTATTGCTAATGCGATTGTGAATGAATTAGATAGTAAATATATTTTTTTAAACGCTGTTATTAATAATAAAAAGGACTTTGATATAGCGATTGAAGAAGCTAAAGCCAACAATGGCTTAATTATCATTATGGATGAAATACATAGGCTAAATAAAGATAAACAAGATTTATTATTACCATATTTAGAAAATGGTTTAGTGACTTTAATTGGTTTAACTACTTCGAATCCTTATCATAAAATCAATCCAGCTATTAGAAGCCGCTGTCAAATATTTGAATTAAAAGAATTAGCTGATGAAGATATATTATTAGCTTTAAAAAAAGGTGTCGATTATTTCAAAGATATGCAAATTGATGAAGAAAGCTTAAACTATATTGTTAAATTAGCCGGCGGTGATTTAAGGTTTGCCTATAACTTATTAGAAGTAGCTTATTATTCAACTAATGATAAAATCGTTAATATTGAACAAATAAAAAAAATTAATAGTAAACCGGTTTTCTTCCACGATAAAAATGAAGATGGTCACTATGATGTCTTATCCGCTTTTCAAAAGTCGATTAGAGGTAGTGATGTTAATGCCAGTTTACATTATTTAGCCAGACTAATTGAAGCCGAAGATTTAGATAGTATCTTTAGAAGAATGTCAGTCATTGCCTATGAAGACATTGGTTTAGCTAATCCATCGATGGGACCCAAGGTAGATGCGGCAATTAATGCTTGTGAAAGATTAGGTTTACCAGAAGCCAGAATTCCTTTAGCTAGTGTCGTAATTGAATTAGCTTTATCGCCTAAATCTAATTCTGCTATCAGTGCTTTAGATAATGCTTTAAATGATATCAGAAGTGGTAATACAGGCAATGTCCCGAATCATATTAAAACTACTTCTAAAGATTACAAATACCCGCATAATTATCCGAATGCTTTTGTTAAACAACAATATTTACCCGACAAACTAAAAAATAGGAAATATTATCAACCGAAAACAACGAGTAAATATGAAATTAGTTTAAAAAGTGTTTATGATAAAATAAATAAAATGCAAGATGAATAAATTTATCTTGTATTTTTTTAAAAATAAGCCATATTAATAGTGGTGAGAATATGCAAAAACAAAGTATTTGGTTAAAAGATTTTAAAAATAATGTAACTGTTTTAGATAAAGATATCGATTGTGATGTCTTAATAATTGGAGCCGGAATAACCGGATTAAGTACGGCTTATCATTTGCTAAATAATAATTTAAAAGTAGTCGTAGTTGATAAAGATGAAATCGGTAACGATGTCACGGCAAGAACGACTGGTAAAATAACTTATTTACAAGAATTAATCTATACGAGATTAAAAAAAGAACTAAATGAAGAAGTAAGTAAAAAATATTTAGAATCACAATTAGAAGCGATTGATATTTTAATTAATATCATCAAAAAAGAAAAAATCGAATGTGATTTAGAACAAGTTAAATCTTTTGTTTTTACTAAAGATAAAAAAGAACTAACAAAATTAAAAAAGGAAAAAGAATTATTAGAACAATTTGGGATTAATGTTTTAGATTATAATAATGCAATTGGGGTTAATGATACTTATGTCTTTCATCCGATTAAATATTTAATGAAATTAAAAGAAATTATTTTAAATAATAATGTTGCAATTTATGAAAAAACTAATATTATTGAAATAAAAAAAGAAGATGAATTTATTTGTTTAACAGAAAATAACAAGATTAAAGCTAAAAAAGTTGTTTTAGCTTGTCATTACCCTTTTTTCTTATTTCCTCTTCTTTTCCCGATTAAAGGACATATAGAAAAATCATATATTGCAGCGATTCAAAGTAAAAATCGTCAAATGTCGATGATAAATACTAAAATACCAACCATATCTTTAAGATATCATAATGATTATATGATTTATTTAAATAATTCCCATCCTATTTCTACTAATAATAATGACCAAGATAATTTTAACAACTTAATCAATACCACTAAAAAACTAGGCGAAATTGCTTATATTTGGTCTAATCACGATATAATTACCGTAGATCATTTACCAATTATAAGCCAAATAACTGATGATTTATTAATCGGCACCGGTTATAATACTTGGGGAATGACTAATGGTAGTTTAGCTGGTAAAATATTAAGCGACATCGTTTTAAATAAAAAAAACAAATATATTAAATTATTTTCTTTAAAACGCCATAAATCCTTAAATACATTTGTCAATATTTTAGTTGAAATTTTAAGAAATGGTAAAAGTTATACAATGAATAAAATCAGCAAAGATAAAAATTGGTATTCAGCTAATTTAGAATTCCAAAAAATCAATGATAAAGATATAGCTATATACACTGATGATAATAATAAAAAACACATTGTCTATAACAAATGTCCCCATTTAGGTTGTAGTTTAATTTTTAATGAATTTGAAAAAACATGGGATTGCCCATGTCATGGTTCGAAATTTGATATTGATGGTAAATGTTTAAGAGGGCCTAGTAAATATAACATATCTTACAAAAAATAATGCCACAATGACATTATTTTTTCATGCTGAAATATGATGTTTGATAATCTAAATCGATTCCTCTTAACTCCGCCATTTCCGTAATAGTAACAAAAGCATATCCTTCTTTTTCTAATTCTTCCATAGCTAATAAGGCGCCTTCCACTGAACTTTTATAAATATCATGAACTAAAACTATAGCACCATCATGAGCATGTTCAATTATTTCATTAGTAATTCTATTTTTATTTTTATATTTCCAATCTAATGGATCAATATTCCATAAAATAACATGCATATTAGCTAATTCTTTACCATGACTAGTTAAATTACCATATGGTGGCCTTAATAAAGTTGGACTAACCCCAATTACTTCTTTGATTTTTTCATTAGTTCTTTTTACTTCATCAATAATATTTACATCGTCTAATAAATTTAAGTTTCGATGATTATAAGTGTGACTACCAATATCATTACCTTGTAAGTAAGCGCGTTTTAAAACATCTTGATTATTATCTACTCTACTACCTAAAACAAAGAAAGTTACTCGTGCATTATATTTATCTAAATTATCTAATAAATAATTAGTATTACTAGTACTTGGGCCATCATCAAAAGTAAAAGCGATTAATTTTTTATCTTTAAATTGTGATAAATCACGAATATTAGGAACTTCTTTCGCAACCGTTTCATCTTTAGTTGTATCACGGTATTGTTCTTTTAAATATTTATTGATATCTTCATAAGGAATAACAATATTAACTTCCCCATCAGCCCAAGATGATACTTGATAAGGTGGGAACATAATTTCTAAACCATCATCGGTAAATTTAAAATGGCGATAATTATCGATTGTTGGGGCAGTACCTCTTTTGACCCATAATTCATCAAATTGTTTATCTTCATTATTTAATTGCATTACATAATAATAAGCTAAATTAGTCATCTGTTTAAATGAATCCTCATCTTGAAAAAAATATTTTAAATCGACAAATTCTTTGGTTTCATTATCCCAATATAAACTTTCATCATCTCTAATGTAATGAGCACCACCAGTATAAGAATATGTCAGCATATTAACATAAGTAATACCTTTCCTTTCACTACTAGTAACATTTAAATTAAAATCATATTTAGAATGTTCTAAATCTTCAGATTTTTTTACTATTTTCATAAATTCTTGTTGCTGATTATTGATATATTCTTCCACTTTTTCTTTGATTTTTTTATTTTTAAAATTAGGATAATCGATTTTTAGGTCATAATGATCCGTACTTTCTAAAATATGTTTTTCCTCTTTATTATCTGCAGAAATAAAAACTAATGAAGCACTAAAAAATATGATTAATGATAAAGTTAATAAAGCTATTTTTCCTCTTTTATTCAATTTTCTTTTCATTTTATCAACATCCAAACTACTAAATAATATAATTAATATTTCAAAATAATTACTATTTAGTATACCAGAAAAAGAATCTAATATAAATTATTTTATCATATTAATTGCTACTTGACATTTGATTTGACATTTTTAAAATTTAATCCAATATTTCCTCTTGGTCTTTAAAACAATTGTGTTATTAAATTTTCGATATTCCATATATTATTACCTTCCTTTAAAATTATAAGAAAAAAAGAATAATTAATTATATATTTTAATTACTCTTTTTAATTATTTGGTCGGAGTAATAGGATTTGAACCTACGACCTCTAGTTCCCGAAACTAGTGTTCTAAACCAAGCTGAACTACACTCCGATTAAAATAAAATCATTATATATATTATCACTAGTTTGGTCATTAGTCAATTTGATTATTAAAAAAAGCTATTAACTAGCTACTTTTCTTGATTGAATCTCAGCAATTTTTTCAAACACTTCCGTCGCATTAGCTTCATTGATTTCTGTATATCCCAATTCTTTTAATGCTTGCACTTTAACAGTATTTAATTCCATTGTCCGACTCATTTTTTCTTCAATTTTATGTTCAATTTGAGCGACGAATCTTTCGTGAGAAGCGGCAATTTTATTTTTAGAAGCGCCTCCCCCATTATATAAAGAGAATGCGGAAAATAAAATTGCTTCAAAAATAAATTGTTGTTCCTCATTGAAAACAAATTCCGTTGGTTTAGTAAAACCAGCAGCTTTGGAAACATAACCCAAAATATATTTTAATTCTTTAGAATTATCGATAGATTGTAGATAATGATATAAATATAACAATATGTAATATCCTTCGATATTGTTTTCATCTTCAATTCGTTCTTTCAATAATTCGACAATATCTTGAAGTAAAATCTTTTGCTTTTTTCCTAAACCTTCAAACAAATTGTTATTATCAGAACTTTCTTTACACAAAGAATTTAAGCGATTATCAACCTCATAAATATAATCTGTCGTTATTTTAATTTTATTTATCTCTTCTGGTGATTTTACTCCTAACAAATTTAATAATAATACTTTTTTATCTTTAGGCCATTTATTAATGCTATCCAATTCCAAATAATTGTATATCATCTGTCGAGATACACCTAAAAATTTTGCTAATTTGACTTTGGAAATGCCAAGTTCATGTAATATTTCATTTAATTTATCCATTTCGTTAACCCTCCTATAATCATTTTATCACATTCTTGTCAATTGTCAAGTGTAAATAAAAAGTATATTAAAAAAATTAGATATCTATCTAATTTTAATTAATGTTTTAGCTTGTTCGACAAACTCTCCACATTTTATTTTTTGAATTTGTTCATTTAAAACAGCTTTAGTATAATATACCGCTTCATCTAATTCTAAATCTTTATCGACAAATTCATATTTCTTTTTCATTCTCTCCCAAAGTTCTAAATGTCGATTTACATATTGTTTGTTTAAAAAATCTGAACTAATCTTATCGATATTCTCACCATACATATATAACATTGTTAAAAAATAAAGATAAAATTTATCGGCATCATAGTCTTTACCATGTAATTTATATATATCATAAAAATCTTTAACTCGCGTATTAGCAATATCTAGTTTACGATTATGTAAAATTATATATAGTTTTTCGGCTAAATGTTCTTCAAAAGAAGGAGTATTGATATAAAATTTCTCATCACCTTTAAATAAAGGCAAAACTGGTTTATATTGCGTTTCAAAAATCACTGAATTATTTTCTTTAAAATCGACACCGATTGGAATACTAATAAAATTATGATCGCCAGGATATTGAATTTTTGCAACTACTGGGATTTTGTAAACCCCATTAGGTGTCTGATATGGTAATTTAGAAACATCATAGCTGACAACATCATCATTTGCTTCATATATCGCCTGATATAAAAGAATTAAAGGTTTATTATGGCTATCTTTAGAAGATAAATCAAGATCTAAAACTGGTCTACTTAAATGACCTAAATGAATATATTGACTAAAGCTTCCCTTTACTAATAAATTGCCATAGTTTATTTTCGACAACCGCATTAATAAATTTCGCGAATAATAAGTTATATAAGCTGCATTAGGCGATATACCTAGTCTTTTGGCTTCATTTTTAATAAAAGCTTTATTTTGATCTAAGTTTTTAAATTGCATAATTCTCACCTCTTTTATTGCTATATGCTACCATAACATTACTTAAAAGTCAAATTAAAAGAAACTTTATAAATACCAAAGTTTCTCATTATTTTTTCTTACTTCTTTAATTATTCCGCCACCTAAACACTGTTCATTTAAATAGAAAACACAAGCTTGTCCTGGTGTAACAGACTTAACTTTATGTGGATATTTAACTAAAATATCATCGCCAATATATTCTAAGATAACATCATTATCCGGTTGACGATATCTAAATTTAGCTGTACATTTATCTACTTTTTCATCGCTCAACCAATTAATATCGGTAACTAAACAAGAATCACTATATAAATATTCATTGTCTTCACCTAAAGCAACATACAAAATATTTTTATTTAAATCTTTACCAACAACAAACATTCTATCTTCATACCCACCGATATTTAAACCTCTTCTTTGACCAATTGTATAATACATTAAGCCAATATGTTTACCAAGAACCTTATTCGTTTCAATATCGACGATATCACCTTCCTGATTAGGTAAATAATTTTCTAAGAATTTAGTCATATTACGTTCACCAATAAAGCAAATACCCGTCGAATCTTTTTTTCTAGCGGTGATTAAATCATATTTACTAGCTATTTCGCGCACTTGCTTTTTATTTAAATGTCCGACCGGGAATAACACATTTTTTAATTGTTCCTTAGAAACTTGCGATAAAAAGTAAGTTTGGTCTTTGTTATTATCCATTCCTCTTAATAATTTACCATCTTCCATTCTAGCATAGTGACCAGTCGCAATATAATCTGCGCCTAGTTTTTTAGCTTCTTTAGCAAACATGTCAAATTTAATATATTTGTTACACATAATGTCGGGATTAGGGGTCCGACCATTTTTTAATTCTTCTAAAAAATAAGTAAAAACATAATCCCAATATTCCTTGACAAAATCAACCCGATGTAACGGAATACCTATTTTCTCACATACTTTAACTGCATCGTTATAATCTTGTTCTTGCGGGCAGATGTTATCATTAATCGTCGGATTACCTAAAAAATCATTATTAACCGTAGCATCCCAATTCCGCATAAATAAACCAACTACTTCATATCCTTGTTCTTTTAGTAAAATAGCAGCGACACTACTATCAACCCCACCGGACATGCCAATTACTACTTTTTTCATACACTTCACCACAACCATTATACCATATTATCGAATAAATGGCAGAATCGATTTAACTAATTTAGGCATTAAATAAGTATCATATAAATTCATTAATACAACAACAACTAAAACAAATAATAATATTTTAAAATACTTGTTCATAATAATTTTAAAATCTAAAGTTTTTTTCTTAAATATGACATAAATTAACTTAAAAGAAAAACTCATCGCATACATCGTTAAAAATAGATAAAACAATAAGCTAATTACTTGTCCGGGAAGAATATAAACTAAACTAAATAATATTCCTTTTGTTTTAAATACCGATAAAATTGCCCCAACACTAAATCCTAAAATAAAAGTTTTACTAAAAAACATAATTAAGATAATTGGTAAACCGATAATCGATATTCCTAATAGCCAAATAACTAAAACAAAAGAAATATTGGTAATTAAATTACTTTTTAAAGCTTGTAAATAATCTAATTTATCATTTTCAATACTATTGATAAAATTATTTAAATGTTCATTAACTAAATTTGTATCTGTACTATCTAAAATACTGACAAATATCGAACCGACAGCTATTCCTACCAACAATAAAACAGTTAAAAAAATTAATAATTTTTTATCGATTTTTACTTTGAATTTTAGTTTGTCCAATAGTCTCATTATCTCACCTAATTAAGATTATTAAAAATATTAAAAAATATTCCTTTTTTTAATATTTTATAGTATAATGATTTCTAGGTGATTTATAAATGAAAAGAGAAAAAGCAGGAAAAGTAATGGCCATTGTGATGCTTTTAATTATGGTTGTATCGACGGTAGCATCATTTTTCTTAATATAGCAATTTACATTGCTTTTTTTATTAAAAAAAGAGGAAATATCCTCTTAATTTTCTCCTTCTTCTAACATATTAGTAATTAAAATACCATACCCTTTGTGCGGGTTATCGACAACGACATGAGTTACTGCCCCAATTATGTATTCTCCTTGAATAATCGGTGAGCCACTCATCCCCTGAACTATTCCGTTAGTTTTTTCTAATAATCTTTCGTCGGTTATTTTAAATGAGATGTTTTTCGTCTCTTGCATAGTATTAATATTAGTAATTTCTATCTCGTATTTTTCTATGATATCATCATTTAAAACCGTTAGAATTTCAGCTTTGCCTTCTTTGACTTCATTTGGTTGCGCAACTTTATATAAATTAGAATCATCAATTTCATCAGTATAAGTACCAAAAATACCTTTAATTGTATTTTCAACGATAGTTCCTTGTGTTTCTTCTAAGTCGATTTTCGCATTTTTTTCACCAGGAATACCATTAGAACTTGGTTCGATATCAGTGACTGTTGAACTATAAATACTACCACCAGAAATAACTAGCATTTTCCCTGTTCGACTATCAGTTATCTCATGACCTAAAGCCCCAAACAATTTAGTGTTCGGATCAATATAAGTTAAAGTACCAATTCCTGTAATACTATCTTTAACATAGATACCTGTTTTATAGTTGTTATTACTATCTTTAGTTAACTGTAAATCGATCGATTTAGTTATATTATCTCTTGTAAATTCAATGGTAATATTACCGTCACTAGTTTTAATTTTATTAGTTAAATCATAAATAGAATTTACTTCTTGATTATCAATAGCTGTTATCATATCACCAATTTCTAAACCAGCTTTACTAGCAATGTATTCATCATTTACCTTATAAAATCCGACAACCATTACCCCATCAGCTTTTAATTCAATACCGATATTCTCACCACCGACAATAATGTAATCTGAATAAGCATTAGCAAAAACGGGAACACATAAAATAGCTAGAAGAAGCGAAAGAAATGTTTTTTTGATCATCTAAACATCTCCCTTCTTATCACAGACTACATTATTATTATAAACATTTTTATTATTTTTAAAATTTCTAATTTTTAACAAGATTTTTTAATTTAGTCATTATATTAAAATAAGCATAATCTGATATTGTTTCAATAATTTCATAAGGAACATGTGATTTTAATTCTAATTGAATAATCTCATCTAAATTATCCCATTTGACACATTTAATCATATTATTATAGCGTTTTAAAACTAAATATCTCGTTTCGGTATCGTCAATTATAATCGTTTTCGGTTTTATTTTTTTATGGAAAATTATTTTATTTTCTTTTTTTAAAGTAGTTTTGAAATTTGTTTTTAATTTTTTTATTTCGTCGATTTCCTCTTCTTTCGCCATTCTTAAAATTTTTAAAGTTTCACTTTTAGGAATAGTTTTTTCTTTAAAATCTGTATAATAAAAACCTTTGTTAATTGTAACTTTGATTTGATTATTGTTTTCTTTAATCAAAGATATTTGATAAGCCAAAAAATTATTTTGATATTCACCATAAATATAACAATAATTATCATTATCTTTAACTAAACATCCTCTTTTAATAGTTTTATCATTACGAATGTTTTTATACTCTTCAATTAAATTATTGATTTTTATTCTATCTTTTATTTCACAACTATCGAAAATAGTTATTTTTTCTTTTATTTTTATTTTTTTAGCGACATAAAAATCCATCGTATAATATGTATCATTAATTTTAATGGCATTTTTACTTGTTTTTTGATGAATTAGATGACAATAATAAAAACCATCTTTGATTTTAAATAAATAATATAATTGATTATGATATTTTATTAAATCACCACTAGTAATTTGATATTTTAAATTTCTTATTATTTTATTTTGTTTATTTTCCCCAAAACAATAACATTTTTTCAATAATAAATTTAAATCTTCATCATCTAACTTAGTTAAGATTTTAATCAAACGATTTTTAGTCATCTTTTCCCAAATATTTAATCTAACATAAGAAGTTTTATTTAAATGATATTTTTTGTCATCTAATTGGTAAAAATTATTAATTGCTTTTATATTTTTAATATTGCTTGTACAAGGCAAAACATAAACACTAAAAAATGTTTTTTTAATAACGACAAATGGTCCTTCTTGGTGACCAATAGCAATTTTTGCTTTTTCTCGTTCATTTTTATATCTTTTAGCCCAAATAACATCACCAACATTTAGAAAAGATAATTTATTAAAATAATTTTTCATCAACATCACCTATTAACTACTAGTTATAGTATACATCTTTTTATCGCTAATTTCAAGAAAAAAAGACTTATTCGTTTATATTTAAGTCTTCTAAAGTTCCATTTTCCGTAACAATTTTATTGATATTTTCTTCGATGTTTTTTAATTGTTCATCACACTCTTTAATTAATTTCATCGCTTCACTATATTTATTAATTGAATCTTCTAAATCGCTGTTGTTGTTTTCTAAATCAGCAACGATCTTTTCTAGTTTTTCCATTTTTTCTTCAAATTTCATTATTAATCTCCTTTACATTGACAATAATATTTCCGTCCTTTAATTTGATATTTAAAATATCATCTTTTTTAACATTTTTAACACTTTTGATTATTTTATTATTCTTATAAGTTAAGCTAAATCCACGTTTTAAAACATTTAACGGATTAACTAATTCTAATTTTTCCATCAAAGTCCTTAATTCATCGACATTATCTTCTAGTTTTCGTTTGATTATTTTATATAAATTAAGATTAATTAAATTTAATTTTTCTTTATTTTGCATATATAATATTTCAGGATTATTTAAAATATAAGCGTTTTTTAAATTATCTAAATATAATTTTTTAATTTCTAATTTTTTAATAATTAATTCATTAATTTTCGTAGTTATTAAATCTAATTTTTGCTTTTTATTTTCATAAATTATTAAAGGATTTTTTAAAATATATGAACTTTTTAAACTATCTAACTGTAGTTTTTGCATATTAATTTGTTTTAAAACATTCGTATTTAATCTTATTTTTAATTGATCGATATACTTTATTAAATCCGCAATATTCGGAACGGCCATTTCGGCGGCTCCGGTTGGTGTCGGTGCTCTTAAATCAGCGACAAAATCCGCAATTGTATAATCTATTTCATGCCCCACCGCACTAATAATTGGTATCTTTGAATCAAATATAGCACGAGCAACTATTTCTTCATTAAAAGGCCATAAATCTTCAATTGAACCACCACCACGACCAACAATCAAAACATCTAAATCATAAGTATTAGCTAATTTAATGTTTTTAACGATATCTTTAGCCGCATTTTCTCCTTGAACTAAACTAGGAAAAAGAATAACTTGTCCAATGGGATATCTTCTTTTAATTGTCGATATAATATCTTTAATAGCCGCTCCAGTATTCGCTGTGATAACGCCGATTTTAGTTGGATATTTAGGAATTGCCTTTTTATATTTGGCATCAAATAATCCTTCACTAGCTAATTGTTTTTTTAATTTTTCGAAAGCAATATATAAATTACCAATTCCATCTTCCATCATTTCTTCAACATAAATCTGATAATTACCTGTCGCTTCATAAACACTAATTCTTCCTGTAATTAACACTTTAGTACCATCAATTGGCGTAAAATTTAATTTTCTAGCATTGTTACTAAACATAATGGCATTAATTTTACTAGTTTCATCTTTAATTGAAAAATATAGATGTCCTGATGAATGCGCTTTAAAATTAGATATTTCCCCTCTGATAAAAACTTGTTGTAAATTAATATCGGTATCTATTATATGTTTGATATAACGATTGACAACACTGACACTTAAATATTTATCATTCATGTAACACCATCTCATGATATACTTTATCTAAAACAGCATTAATCATTTTGGCCACATCATCATCGCTATAAGTTTTAGCTAATTCGACTGCTTCATTGATGCAAACAATACTTGGCGTCTTTGTATATAATAATTCATAAATACCCATTCTTAAAATAGCAATATCAGTATTACCTAAACGATCAATCGTCCAATTTTTTAAATATTTATTAGCAACATTATCAATATCATTTTGGTATGTTAAAACACCATATACTATATCTTTAACAAATTCATTATCAATTTCTAAATTTTCTTTAATCACATCTTCTACTTCGTAAATCATTTTATTTTTTTCGTAAACTATTATTTGATAAAGTATCGTCATTATAATTTTTCTTGCTTCACTTCTATTTAACTGTTCCATAATAACAACCTCGTTTTCATAATATTCATTATATCACGAATTATGATAATTAAAAAGCCTAAATTTGGAAGATTTAAGCTTTTTATATAATTATGGGGTAAGGACGGCACGAGTACCAAAAATATTGGTACCCCGACCAGTATCTTCACGAAAATCAAATACACCAGTAGAAGACATATAATATTCGTAATGACTTCCACGATAAAACCACGAATCACTGGCATTAGGAAAAAAAGAATAATCACTATACCATCCACTATGATTATCGCCAAAAATTGACAACGTCTCTTTGGTTGCATCGCCTAATTTCCCACGACCATGACTTTCATAATCTGTATCATATGTATATTTATCATAATATTTCGCATCGGGTATACTACTAAATCCTGCTCCACTCGAATAAAATGCACCACTATTGTTCACCATGTTTCCCATTACATATTCAGCTGCTCCACCTGACATATCATACACGCCATATATATTTCCTGTCGTACTAGCTAACATACCGTTACTTGTATTATAGGCATCACATGCACTAGTGGACAAAGTATCCGCTATTGCCCCACATCCAGTTATATAACTGTTATTATTATTTATTCCAATATCTGTTGTTCCTAGTCCATATTTACTTTGTTTTAAATAAGCAACAGCTCCCCACTCCACGTTCTTCATCATATGACTATCACCACTTAAACTATATATAGTACTCATATTTTGAATTGCCGTAAAGAAGCTAGATACTGTTTGACTTCTTAAACTTTGCACTCCTGGTTTGATTGTTATCACATCAGTACTGCCACTTACTTCAAATTTACCTACCCAAAATCCACTTACTTCTTCATCGCCAAAAGTAAATGCTGGATGGGTATACCAATTGCCATTACTTGCATTAGTACATGTTTCACTACTATTTCCTGAAGTTGCTATTGCATCAGTACATGATACGGTTCCTGTACTTGCTGTTTCACTTTCGAATTCAATATTAATTATTTGTTCAGCCACACTGCCATTATTTGCATTAAACAATTGATATTTATATCTTGGTATCCATACATACCATAATGCTATTTCATCTTCTGCTATTGTATCGCCGACATTTTTACTTACTCCACTATTTAACACAACCGCATTCGCCCATTCTTTATTGACATAGTTATACCATTCTTGAGTTACATCAGCTATAAATAATATTTCTTGTAAGAACTCTAAAAAGATTTCTAATTGTTAATAATTATGTCTTTCTTAAATTTACATCCATTTTTTTCATTTCTCATATCCTTACTTTATATCAATTTTAACTTAAAACAAATTGTTAGTCAATATTAACGCATTAAAAAGAACTTAAAATCTAAGTTCTCATTTAATTTTTTCTTTTAATTCATATAGAAAAGTAATAGCATCGATCGGCGTCATTTCTAAAGGATTAATCTTTTTTAATTCTTTTTCAATTTCTGATTCTTCTTTGATTAAATCATCCAAAGGTAAAGATTCTTGAATAATAAAATCTCTTTTTTTCTCTTTATTTTCATAGACCGATAATATTTGATTAGCTCTTTTAATTAAAGAATCAGGTAAATTAGCTAATTTCGCCACATGAATACCATAACTTTTATCGATACTACCATTTTTAATTTTGTGTAAAAAGGTGATATTACCATCTTCTTCATGGGCTGAAACATGAATGTTTTTTAAATTGACTAAATTATTTTCTAAGTCAGTTAATTCATGATAATGCGTCGAAAATAAAGTTTTACATTTAATATGGTCGTGAATATATTCAATGATTGCTTGTGCTAAAGCCATACCATCAAAAGTGGCCGTTCCTCGACCTAACTCATCGAATAAAATTAAAGAATTACTAGTAGCATTACTAATAGCATTGTTAGCTTCTTTCATTTCAACCATAAAAGTCGATTCCCCACTTACCAAATCATCACTCGCACCAATTCGTGTAAATATCGCATCAAATATTGGCAAAGTAGCTTCTTTGGCAGGGACAAAACAACCTATCTGTGCCATGATAACAGTAATCGCTAATTGTCGCATATAAGTTGATTTACCAGCCATATTAGGACCAGTAATTAATAAAATATTGGTTTTTTCATCCATAATAATATCATTAGGAACATATTCAGTCTCTAATACTTGTTCGACAACTGGATGACGGTCATCAATAATCTTGACTAAACGGTCAGTTGTCAATTTAGGACGAACATAGTTATAATTAGATGAAACATTAGCAAATGCTTGTAAACAATCAATCTCACTAATTACTTTCGAAATATTTTGTAATTTAGGGATATACTCTTTAACTTTATCTCTGATTTCGATAAATAATTGATATTCTAAGTCAACAATTTTTTCTTCAGCATTTAAAATTAAATTTTCTTTTTCTTTTAAAATCGGACTAATATATCGTTCACAATTAGATAAAGTTTGTTTTCGTTCATAACCATATTCATCTTTAATTAAACCGATATTACCTTTCGATATTTCAATATAATAACCAAAGACTTTATTATAACCGACTTTTAAATTTTTAATTCCGGTTCTATCCCGTTCTTCATTTTCAAATTTAGCAATGAAATCTTTACCACCTTTACGGAGTTCTTTTAATTCATCTAATTCATGATTATAGCCCTCTTTGATAATATACCCTTCTTTAACTGTTACAGGCGGATTTTCATAAATACTTGCTTCCAATAAATTATATAAATCATCTAAAGTTTCAATATTTTTATAAAATTCTATTTTTGTTAAAATATCTTTAATATTAGGTAAAACTTTTAAAGAATTTTTAAGTTGTAACATATCGCGAGCATTAGCTGAACCAAAAGCAATTCGCCCAGATAATCTTTCTAAGTCGTAGACTTCTAATAAATATTTTTCTAAATCATTTGTTAAAATAAACTCTTCTAATAATTTTTCAATACAGTCATATCTTCTTTCAATCTCTTTTTGATCGACCAAAGGATTTTCAATAAAGTTTTTAAGTAATCTTGAACCCATCGCTGTTTTAGTTTTATCCAACAACCAAATTAAAGAATGGTTTCGTTGTTTTAATCTTAAAGTTTCCGTTAACTCTAAATTTCTTTTGGTATGAATATCCATTTTTAAATAATTTTTATTTTCTTTAATAATTGCTTTTTGTAAATGGGATAAATCTCTAAATTGCGTATAATTAATATAACTTAATAAATATTTAATTGCCTCAATTAATCTAGCATCCGCTATATCTTCATAAATATAATGATATTGTTCTAAATCTTGTTTTTCATCAAAAATAGATACTGTTATTTTAAAATTATTTTTTAATAAGGCATAAACATCTTTATTAAAGTTTTCACTAACGACAATTTCTTTAATTCCTAAACTTACTATTTCACTAACTAATTTAGTTGGATTGTGTTCTAATAAAAAAGTATAAATTTCTCCAGTTGTAATATCACTATAACAAACAGCATAGCCATAATTAAAATCGATTATACCACCGATATAATTGTTTTCTTTTTCATTTAAAGATTCGTTAAATAAAGTCCCACTACTAACAATTTGAACCATCCCTCTTTTAACAATACCTTTAGCTTGTTTAGGATCTTCTAACTGTTCACAAATGCCAACTTTATAACCTTTAGCCACTAATTTTTCAATATAGACATTAGCTGAATGATAAGGTACGCCACACATCGGAATTCTTTCGTCTAACCCAGCTGATTTACCAGTTAAAGTAAGTTCTAATTCATGTGAAACCGTTATCGCATCTTCAAAAAACATCTCATAAAAATCGCCTAATCGATAAAATAAAATTATATCCCTGTTCTGTTTTTTAGTTTCAATATATTGCCGCATCATCGGCGTTATTTTATTTAAGTCGACACTATCTATAGACATTTTACATCACCATTTAATATTTTACCAAAAATTTCAAACAAAAAAAAGCTTTATTCAGGCTTTTTCTTAATAAAAATTTTATGTGGCTCTTCTTGTTTTAATTGTACTACTTCATGATCGATCGGTAAAGTTGCATCTCTTTCTTTTCTTATTTTATCAACATCACTTAATAACATTACTATTTGTCGATTATAATCATCGTTAGTTGCCACTATAATTTGTCGATCTTGCTCTAATTCGATAATGTTTTGTTTTGCTAAATTAATTTTTAAAGTAAGATTATTATTTTCTTTTTGTAAACTTTCCAAATCATTAGCACCAACGATTCTTCTTAAATCGTTAATTTCTTTTAAATATTCTTCCGTAAAAGCGATTCCTAAAAACACACTAATACTACTTAATATTGCAAAAAATAACAACGATTTAATTATAAGCCAATCGATAACAGCTAATGTAATAGGAATTGAACCAAAAATAACTAAAGCGGTAAAATAATATTTTTGAATATCATTTTTTTCTTTCGGATAATTTTCCAATGTTGCGATTAAATTGGTTTTGTTTTCCTTTTCTTTATTTAAGTGATGAATATCACTTTGAATAGTCTTAATTTTATTATCGATTTTTTCAAGAGTTAGATTGTTTTTTGTTAATTTTTCTTCAATCATAGCTATTTGTTCATTTAGTTGTTGGATTAATTGTGAATATTTATTCATTTTAATTAACATTCCTTTCGTTTAAGCGTTAATTTTTTTTCAGCATCCAGCTTTTTTTCTAAATCATTATCTAATTGTGGATTATCAACGCATGATAAAAAATGATTAAATTCTTCTTTGATTTTATTTCCTTGACTATTATAAGTTTCAATTAATTTAGTAATATCATCTATTAAACCATTTAAATTAGTTACTTCCAAATTTAATTGTTTCATTTGCCCTTTAATAACTGAATTACTGATTTCTAATTCTTCGATTGTTAAATTATCAAGTAACATTTTTTCTTGTTTTAAATCATCTTTATATTCTAATACTACTTTTGATAAAATAAAGATAAAATAAACTAAAGATATTGCATTAAAAACCATCATCTTACTAATTAAAGAAACAAAAGCCAGTAAAAGAGAAACTGGTACAGTCATTAATAATATAACTAATAACGATATTAAAAATAATTCAAATTTAAAGCGTGGAAAATTATTGATTCTTTTTTTTAATTTTTCATTTTCTAAATACTCTTTATTTAAACTAGAAATAACACGTTCTTTATCCTTCCTTTTACTAGATAATTCCTCTTTCTTATCTTCATGTTGTTTAATAATTCTTCCTATTTCAGCTAACTGCGTCTTTTTTAATTCAATCTGTTCTAAAGTCATATGTTTTTCCTTTCAAAGTATTCTATATTTTACTATATAATTTTATTTTGGTCAAGTAAATTTTTAACTTATAATTAGTATATAAAAAAATCAATTATTATTTAAATTTATCCCTTTTAAATAATTAATAGCATCGTCAATATGACTAACTTCTACTAATTTAATATCCAAATTTTCTGCTTCAACCGTTTCTAAAGCTTCTTCATAATTAGCTTTTGGCACAAAAAATAAATCAGCTTCTTCTTTAACAGCAGCTTTTATTTTATATTTTATACCGCCAATTACCCCAACATTAC
>CALVVP010000022.1 GCA_944363895.1 uncultured Bacilli bacterium
AATGAGTAAAAATGTCATGCTTTATTAAACCCAAAAATTAGCGAAAATGTCAGTACCAATTTTTATGAAATTAGTCAAAAATGAGCAAAAATGTCATGTTGACATTTCTTAATTATATTTTATAATATTTATTATTACTTGGGGAGATAAGGCAATGCTGGGGAGCAACCTGAGCAATCAAGTAATGCTATACAAAAAAGATATATTTCTTTTTTTGGAAGCCCAGAGCGATAAACCCTGGGGTTTGGGGCAAAGCCCCAATTATTTATATTTTTTGAGCATCATATTTTGCCTCCAAGGATGATTCATCGGAGGAACATATTTATGATGTTCTTTTTTTTCTGTTTCGATTTCACTTTCTTTTTTCATAACAGAGTCTCGATTTTCTATTTCAGTTAACTGATAGTAATGATTTTCTATTTCACCCCAAAATTCTCCATCATAATTAATTATCATAATACACTTAGTTCCTTTAGAAAAGCAAGTTACTTCTCCGGTTTCGGGATTGACAGGTATATAATATTTATAATTATTACTTATACATGATGCGTTATCTATTATTTTATCTTTTTTTTCAGAGATAATTAATTTTAGTTCTTCTTCCGTATATGTGTTTTTCTTCATCAATGATTTGTTTTTATCTATTGCATAAGAAAATCTTTTGTTCATTTTTGGAATAAAAACATTATTTAAATAATCATTAGCTTTATCAATGTCAGTAATTCCTTCATGCCTTAGTTCAGCAATTAATCTGTTTTTAAACGTTTCATTTTCTCTTTCAACATGTGCCTTAGCAGTTGGAACACTTGTAGTTACTAATGTAATATTTAATTTTTCACATACTTTACCAAATTGAGTTAAAAACTTCTTTCTATCTACTTCTTTTACATTATTAGCAATGAATGTGCTACGATTATCCGTTTTTATTTTAGCTGGTATTCCATAATTAATTATGATATGAAATAATAAAACATAATAGCCTCTAGTTATTTCTTCAAATTCAAACCATCCAAATAAAACTTTCTTAGTTGCTTTATCAACAGCGAGATGTAAGTATGATACGATATCGCCAAACCATATTTTTTCACACGCATCCATTTGAACTTCTTGACCAAAAACATACAAATTGCTTGATCTTCTAGTATGTGCTTTTTCATAAGATATTATTCTCGATTGATATAAATCGACCTTTTTACTTGATAGATTATCTTCTTTATTTGATTGTATATCTTTAATAGCTTCTTTATATGCTTTTAGTGTTTTTTTGTTTGCAATGGGCGATATAATATCATCTCTTGTAAATGTCTTTAACATAGTATCGTATGATATATCATATTTACCAAAAACAAAGTCTTCATAAAAATGTTTAAAATTAAAATCATAGAATTCTGTAAGATATAATTCTTCTAACTCCTTAATTAATTTGTCATTTTTTTTATTTAAACTATGTTTACCATGATTACCATGAATAAATCCTTCTTCGCCTTGTTCTTTAAAAATTTTCTTTAATCTATACACCTGCCTTTCTGTTAGATTTAATAGTTGCATCGATTCTTTTATTGTAATTTTTTTCGATACTAAGCTTGAAATAATTTCATATTTATTTTTCTCGTATTCTTTTAACATTAAAATACCTCCTCTTTGAATACGAGGAAGTATTATAACAAACCACTGACATTTTCACTAATTTTTAATATTTTTTTTAGTTCTTAATTTCACTGACATTTTCACTAATTTTTGGTTTTAACAAGACATGACATTTTTGCAAATTTTTCACACTTTTTTTATTATTTTAATGAATTTTTTAATGTATTTAAGATATATTCGCGACTATTTTCTTCACTATTAGCCCATAATACTTCGAAAAATACCCCTAATCCTGGGAGAGTAATCTCATCTTTTTTTTCGATTGAAGCTTCAATCGAAGCTTTAATTTCACTTGTATCTGCTCCTTTAAAATTACTTAAAATATGTTTTCTAATATCGATATTCATAATAATCAATTCCTTTCAATTTTATTTTGTCTAAAAATATGCAAAATATGTATTTATTTTTTATGAAAAATATTATATAATGATATCGGAGGTAGAAAATATGGAAGGATGGATGATTGCCCTAATCGTAATTGCGGTTATTGTTGTATTAATATTATTATTTGTTGGAACAACTTATAATAGTTTAGTTGTTTTAAGAAATAAGGTCAAAGATCAATGGGCACAAATTGATGTATTATTAAAAAGAAGAGCGGATTTAATTCCTAATTTGGTTGAAACAGTTAAAGGTTATGCTACACATGAAAGTGAGACTTTAGAAAATGTAATTGCTGCAAGAAATAAATTTGTGGGCGCTAAAACAACTGAAGAAGAAATTAAAGCTGATGGTGAATTATCACGAGCTTTAGGTAGACTTATGGCTGTAGCTGAAGCTTATCCTGATTTAAAAGCTAATACTAATTTTATCGATTTACAAAATAATTTAAAAGAATCAGAAGATAAGATTCAATATGCTAGACAATTTTATAATGATGCGGTACTTAATTATAAAAACAAATTAGAAGTTTTTCCGTCAAATATTGTTGCTTCATTATTCAAATTTAAACCAGAAGCCTTTTTCGAAATTGATGAAGCTTCTAAAGAAGCACCAAAAGTACAATTTTAAGCTTACATCAAGTAAGCTTTTTTGGAGGTTTTAATGAAAAAAATAATTTTTATTATTGCTTTTTTCTTTTTTATACCAATTGCTTTAGCTGACTATAAAGTAACTAATTATCGCGTTGATTTAACTATTTTAGAAAATGGTGATATAAGAGTTATTGAAGCTTTTCAAATGGAAGGCGTTTATAATGGCTATGAGCGAATAGTAAATTATAAAAATAACTATTATGGCTATAAAGGTGATTTATTAGCCAGTGTCGATAAAAATCTTTATAATGGTAGTGGTTTAAAATTAAATGAAGTAAGAGCAATCAACTATTTGCCTGATGTTTTAATGGAAGAACTACAAGAAGAAGGGGATTTATTTACTTTAGTTGATCAAGCTTTTAAAGGTGATCATAGTGTTTATACGATAACTGAAACTGAAAATGGTGAAATTTATAAAATTTATAATCCTAGTCGGATGAATAAGGATTTTTATTTAGATTACACTTTAGAGAATATGATTATCAATCATGAAGATGTTGCCGAATTAGCTATGTATTTATTTACTGATTTAGCTGAAGTAATCGATAATTTTGAATTAACTATCCATATTCCAGGCAATCAAGAAAACTTAAGAATTTGGACGCATGGTGGACAAGCACAAACTGAATATCTTGATGAAGAGACAGTTTTAATTAAAATTACATCGTTAAATAAAGATACTTCTTTGGACTTTCGATTAATTTTTGATAATAATATTGTAAATACTAATAAGACAACTGAAGAAACTGTTTTAGAAAAAATAGTTGCTTTAGAAGCAAATTTAGATTTGGAAGTGATCGATCCTAAAGATGAAGAATACAATCAATTACGAGAAGAAGCTTATAACAGCGTTAACAATGTGGAAAATAGTTATAATTGGGATGACTATAATATTGCCTTTGAAAGGGTTTCTAATTTACGAGAAACAGATGAATTAAAAACCGAATTATTGATAAGATTAATGAATATTGAACCCAAAATTGAAAGAAGAGAAGAATTTTTAAAAGTTATTCTAACTAGTATTATTACTATCTGGATTATCGGTTTAATTATTATTTTATACCAGATTTATAAAAAATATAATCATCAAGTAACAGTTGAAGATTTTAAATTAAACAAAGATATCAATCCGTTTAAAATCGGTTATTTATTGAGAAAAAAAATAACTAATGATGATTTAGTCGCTTCTTTCCTTTATTTAATTGCTAATAAAACTATAAGTTTTGATGAAAAAAGAAGAATTTTAAAAAGAAACAAAAGCAACAATTTATCAGCATCAGCTAGTGAAGAAAAAATGCTTAAGATGTTTTTTAATAATCAAAATAAGTTAAGTTTAGAAGAAGTAGTTTATTATGCGCAAGAAGAATTTGATGAATTTTTAAAAAATTATTCTAATTGGCTTAATTTTGCTACTGAAGAAGCTGAAGCAGAAAACTATTATGAAAATTTATTAGTCTTTAAAATTGTAGGAATTGTTTATTGTGTGATTGGGATATTTTTAGGCGCTTTTCTAATTAATCAAAATACTTATTTTTCTTCGATTATTATTATTGTTTTAGCTTTTATTTTCTTACTTTATTTTATCTTCCTTCGGAAAAGAACTGTTAATGGCTTGAAGGAATATTTTAAATATTTTAAGGTAAAAAAAACATTAATTAAAGGTGATATATCTATTCTAAACGCTGATAGCGATTATTATTTGATGTATGCTAATAGTATGGGATGTTTTAATAAATTGGTTAAAAGAATGGATAATAAAGAAGTATTTCGAGCTAAGACGATTAGAGAAACTATTATTTTAACGATAAAAAAAGCTTATGAAGCCCGCGATGATATGCATAATAAATATGCCTCTGTCACCATAAAAAGAAACTAATGTTTTGGCATTAGCTTCTTTTTTACATCATTTGATAATTTGAAGTATTGTAAGAATTGTTGGAATTAATTATTCCTTCAAGGGTACTTAAGCGTTTTTCAAGATTGGATATTCTCGTTAAAATATCAGCTTGATTATCGCTTGCGGTCTGATAATTCATATTTTGAAATGGCATAGTTTGTGATTGGTAAGGCATTGGATTAGGAACTGGCATTAATGGCATAACTGGGAATTGTCCGGCCATATTGTACATTGGCGTCATCCCACCACAATTTCGATCTTTTTTCATAATTTCCTCCTTTATCTAATTAATTATATGCTTTAGATTAAATTTGGTGTATAATTGAATTAGGTGAAATTATGCGATTAAGAAATATAAAAAATGCACAAGATATAATAAGTAAAAGTAAATATGTGGTTTTAAATCCTAAAGAATATCGTGGGAAAATGCAACAATTGTTTAAAAACAATAATAAAATCGAAGTTGAAATAGGCATGGGGAAAGGGGATTTTATTATTAATAAAGCGCGATTAAATCCTAATATTAATTTTATTGGTATTGAAAAGTATGCGAGTGTTTTAGTTAAAGCGGTAAAAAAATTAGAAAATGTCGAATTAAATAATTTAAAAATTATGAATATCGACGCTGATACAATCGATGAAGTTTTTGCTAGTGAAATCGATCAAATATATTTGAATTTTTCTGATCCGTGGCCGAAAAAGAAACATGCTAATAGAAGACTTACTAGCCCCTTATTTTTAGATAAATATGATAAGATATTTAAAAATGACAAAGTTATTGAAATGAAAACGGATAATAGAAATTTATTTGAATATTCTTTAGTTACTTTAAGTCAAAAAAAATATTTGTTTGAGGAAATAAAATTAGATTTATATACTGATTTAAATGCAGATAATATTCAAACCGAATATGAGAAAAAATTTGTCAGTTTAGGCTTGCCAATTTATAAATTAAAAGCCAGATGTCAAATTGATAAAAAAAACTAAAATAAAATTGCCAAAATATTGTAAAATTTGTTATAATATATATGAGTAGGTGAATCGTATGAAAAAAATAATTCTCCTTTGTTGTCTACTTTTATTAGCTGGTTGTTCGGTAGTTAGGATCGATACTAGTAATGTTGATAATATAATAAGCGTTGTTTTATCTAAAAACAATGATTTATATAATCAGATTGGTAAAGGATATAAGTATTATGTTCCAAGAGGTGTATCTTATATCGATACTAATGATTATAATGATGTTTTATATTCCGATGGTATTTATTATTATTTATATATCGATGTTGTTAGTTATTATTATAAAGTGGAAAAAGAATATGAAGAAAATCCTGATGCTTACTATTCTAAAAAAATTGATATTAATGGTAAACAAGGATATTTAGAGATAAATGAACAAGATAACGGTCAATATTTTATTGAATTTATGTATAATTATGCCAAGATGGAAGTTGAAGCTAATTATGAGGATATTAATGATATTGTGTTGAATACATCTTATATTTTATCGACCGTTAAATTTAACGATAATGTAATTAAAGTTATTTTAGATGAAGAATTTTTAGTAAGTGAAGAAAAATATGATATCTTTACTTCTAAAAAAGAGACAGATGACTTTTTAAAATTGGAACCGGAGGGTGAATGATATGGGGTTACTTGATAAAATGAAAAGTTTGTTTACTGATGAAATTGAAGAACCAATTAAAAGCGAAGTAATTCAAGTGGAGATACCAGCGCCAGCGAAAGAAAGCGTAAAACAAGAAACTGAATTACCTAAAAAAGAACCAATAGAACCAAAAGAGGAAAAAAGTACACCAATATTTTTTGATGACGATTATTTTAAAGAATTAGAGCAACCAAAAAAAGAAGTTAAATCTAGTTATTTAAAAGAACAGACTAAAGTAAAAGAAGAAAAAAAACATTTTAAACCAACGCCAATTATTTCACCAGTATATGGTGTTTTAGATAAAAACTATAATAAAGAGGATATTGCTCAAAAAAAAGATGTACCAATTACTTATACTAGTACACGAATCTCAATTGATGAAGTAAGAAAAAAAGCTTACGGTACTTTAGAGGATGAACTAGAAAGTACTTTAGTTGGCAATAATTCGATTCTGTTTAACGATGAAACGAAAGATGCGGATTTATTTGATGAATTAATCGATAAAACTAAAGAAGTCAAAGAAGAGCCGATTAATATTATCGATGATGATATTAATATGATCGATGAAGAAATGACGACTAAGAAAGAAGAACCCATTACAGAAAGTGAGTTGTTTGATTTAATCGATAGTATGTATGAGAAAGGAGATCAATAATGGTAATTGATGTAAAAGACTTTTTTATAGTAATATTATTTTTAACTTTGATTATACTAGTAATAACGACGACGGTTGCAATGGTTAAGGTTATTAAAACTTTAAATAAAGTTAATAATATCATCGATAATGTTGATACTAAAGTTAATAAATTAAACGGCTTATTTGATATGATCGATAATACAACTGATGTCATTAATTCATTTAGTGATCGGATTGCATCTAGTATTGCTAACGGAATTAATTGGCTATTAAATAGAAAAAAGAAAGGTGATAATGATGAGTAAGAAAAAAAGTGGTTTTGGTAAGTTTTTAGCAGGAGCAGCCATTGGGGCTGGATTAGGTGTTTTATTTGCACCTAAAAAAGGTTCAGAAACGAGAAAAGAATTAAAGCAAAAGTTTGATGAATTATTAGCTAAAGCTAAAGAAATCGATATCGATGAAGTCAAAGAGACAATCGAAAATAAAATTGAAGAAATCAAAGCAGAATTAGAAGATTTAGATAAAGAAAAAGTTTTGAAAATTGCTAAAAAGAAAGCTAAAGATATCGAAAGTAAAGCTAATGAATTATTAAATTATGCTATTGAAAAAGGAACACCAATTTTAGAAAAAACAGCTAATTCTGTCAAAGAAAAAACAATTGAAGTAACTAAACAAATTTTAGCTAAATTAGAAAATGAAAACTAATTTAGTTTTTTTATTAAAAATATGATATAATTAGTTATAGGGTTAGGTGATAAGGTTGCGAAACAGTAGTAAAATATTATTCCAAATTTTATTTGTTGTTTGCCTATTAATATCTAATTTTTATATCCCGGAAGTCCAAGCTAAAACTTTAAGAGAAATGCGGGAAGAATTAGAAGAATTAAAGGAAAAATATGCTAATAATCAATTACAAATTGATTTAACGGAAGAAGAAATTGAACAAACTGAAGCAAGAATTGCTTCTATTAGAACGACAATTTTAGATATTCAAGAGAATATGTATGAATTAAGAAATACGATCGAACAATTAAATCAAGACATTATTGTTAAAGAAGAAGAAATTAAAGATATTTTGGTATTTTTTCAAGTTGCTAATGGAGAAAATTCTTATTTGGAATATGCTTTTGGTGCTAAAGATTTTACCGATTTTATTTATCGATTAGCTGTGTCTGAACAATTAACTTCTTATAATAATGAGTTAGTAGAACAGTATAAAAAAGATATTGAAGAAAGTGAACGTAAAACGGAAGAATTAAAACAACAAGAAGTTGATTTAAATGAAGAACGCGATGATTTAGAGGTAGAAATGGCTAAATTAGGCGATCGATTAGAAGAATTAGATAGTGATTCGCTTTCTATTGAAGAACAGTTAGCGATTATGGAATCAGAAATTGAATTATATACTTCTTTAGGATGTGGTGAGGATCAGACAATCGAACAATGTAGTGCGGAGGTTTTACCACCTGATACAACGATGTGGCGACCAACACCGACTGGCTATATTTCTGGTTATTCTGGTTGGCGAGTTAGTCCTATCGATGGTGATACTGAATTTCATCATGGTTTAGACATGTCGGATAGCGGTGCTAATTGGGATGATTATCCAATTTATTCGATTGCTAATGGTATTGTCGTTTATGTCGATAATTCTAACACCTCTACTTGTGGTGGTAATAAGGTTTATATTCAACACTACATTAATGGCCAATTTTATACTAGCGGTTATTGGCATTTGCGTGATGTAACAGTTGAAGAGCATCAAGTTGTTACTAAAAATACGCAGATTGGTGTTATGGGTGGATATCCAGCAACTGAATATTGGGATGAATGTTCGACAGGAGCTCATTTACATTTAGAGTTATCTGATAAACCATTTAATCAAGAAAATGGTGGTAGTGAAAGTATTTATGGCTTGCGCGATGGTTTCCTTAGACCTGAATTAAATATAAATTTTCCAAGTAAGGGTGTATATTGGAGCGATCGAACAACGAAATATTAAATTATTTAAAAATATTGGCTTTTAAAATGCCAATATTTTTTTGTGGTTTATTTGTGAAGTATCTTGACTAATTATAGATTAGAATAAATTAATATTCTAATCTATAGCGATGCAAAATATGAAAGGAACATATAGTTTAAGTGGAGATAGTCATATGATGAAGAATATGGAATGGGGAGCAGTAGCATATTTAAAACAAAGTAAATATGGCTTAGGAACTGCAAATATAACAGTCAATAGTAATAGTAGCAATTATACAGGAGGAGGAAGCAGTAATACATCATATAAAAGTAATACTGGATAGTCAACTACAGGAACAATATATGGAGTATATGATATGTCAGGTGGTGCCTGGGAGTTTGTGATGGGTAATATGGTAAACAGTAGTGGTAATTTCTATTCAAGTAATGCAGGATTTAGTAGTGTGCCAGATGCGAAATATTATGATAAGTATACATATGGGGCAGGTAACACAACTCATGGTCGTGGGAAATTAGGCGACGCGACAAAAGAGACATTATCAACCTTTGGAAGTAGTGGAGGCTGGTATAGTGATCACGCGAGCTTCGTCAGTTCTGAACCTTCATGGTTTCTACGTGGCGGCGAATATGACGATGGCTCCTCTGCGGGCGTTTTTGCTTTCAACAGCAACCGTGGTGCTGGCTTCAACAGAGGTAGCACTCGTGCCGTCCTAACTCCATAAAATTTAATTAAAAAAGATGCTTTTATTCAGCATCTTTTTGATATAGATTTAATATAGCTTCGTAGTTATTTTTAATTGCATCATCATGGATAGTCATATTATATTTTTCTCTTAAACCAGCCCAATATACAACAGAAGCATTTTGTTCACCTAATATTTCATCAGTTAAATTATTTAAAATAAGCTCTCTAACTTCTTCTAATGTTGGTTTATCTTTTTGACTAACTTTATAGATGATATGATAGCCAAACTCAGTTTCAATTGGTTCAGTTGTAAATTCGCCAACTGCTAAGTCACGAGAAGCTTCCCAAAATTCTTCTGCTAAACCACTATCATTATTGATATTTTCTAACAAACCACCCTCACTAGCTGTACCAATGTCATCAGATTGTTCTTTAGCTATTTCAATAAAGTCTTCTTCTAAGTTATCACTTTCTTGTAATTTTTTAATTATTTCCGTTGCTTCTTCTAAAGCGATTTGTTTTTGTTCAGCTTCTTCTGTAGAGTCCATATCGTCATCAACATCAGGAGTTATTAATATATGTCTAACAGTACTATCACCATAGATATTATTATCATAATAATCTTGAATTTCTTCTTCGGTGATAACATCAGTTTTAACATATTGTTCTAAAACAAGGCTTTGACGATAATTATCTTCGAAATCTTTTAATAATTGTTCAGCAGTATAATTATTACTAGCTAAAAATTGATTCCAATTACTACCGTAATAAGCGGCCATACTATCATAATAACTTTGCGCTCTTTCTTTTGCTTCTTCAGCTAATTCTTCTGTAATTTCTTGATCAGTAATATAATTACTAACTAAATTGACTAAAACAGTTGTTCCATAGTCTTCTTTCAATTCATCAAAAAATTCTTCAGCTGTAAATTGTTTACCATTTAATTCGACTACGATTTGTTGTCCGTTTTGTAGTTCTGGTACTTTCCCACAACCAGTAACTAAAAGCGGGATACATAACAAAATTAATAAATATTTCTTTTTCATAAATCTTTAATCCTTTCCTTTATTACGTGCAAAAACATTATAACAAAAATAAATAAAAAAAACAATATTTTTCCATTATCTATCACAAAACTTTCAAATTCCCATACAATAATGTGAAAAGACAAAAAGGAGGATGATTTATATGTGTTGTAACAATGGTATATCTGGAGCTGCTATCGTTTTAGTGCTTTTTATTCTTTTAATAATTATACTTGGAGCTTATATTTAAGTTAAAGGAGCAATAAATATGAATTGTGAAACATGTAATAAGACATGTGACCATGGCAATATTAATTATCTTATCATAGTTGTTTTGTATATTTTATTAGCTATTATTATTGGGGCATGTCTATTTTAAAGAGGAGATTTCCTCTTTTTACTTTGTCATATACATAAGTTTTGTTGAGTGTTTTTTTTATGTTGACTAAATACTTAATTTAAGTTAAAATTAAAGAGAAAGTAGGGAATATAAATTATAAAATGTTTCATACTAAATTGTAGTAAAGGAGTAATTTATGTCAAAAAAAGGTTTTACTTTAATTGAATTATTAGCAGTAATTATAATATTAGCAATTGTTGCTTTAATAGCAACCCCAATTATTTTAAATGTGATTGAAGAAGCAAGAATATCCGCTGGAAGGTCGGAAGCTAGTATGATTTATAGTGGGATTAATAATTACTGTGCTACCGAAGATATGAAATATCAGTTGGATAATAGTTATAGTAAAATATGTACAACTAGTATGAATCCAGATACCGTTAGCCAAATGATTAATTTAGGTAATGCGATTATCACTAGTATAAGTTATGATGGAACTAAGTTAACAAATTTAGTAATAGAAAGTAATAATCATACTTTTACTTTATGTGGTGATGGTAGTTTTGCCATGGATGATGAAGAATGTGATGTAGCACCAGATAATCCGGATGGACCAGAAGGTAATTTTATTTCAACTTTAATGCAACAATATAATGAAGAAAATACAAAAGGTTTAGTGCAAGACGAAACCAATCCTAATATTTACTATTATAAAGGAACAAATGAAGAAGTAGGTAATAATTATTTATGGTATGGTGGCCATCATTGGCGCGTAGTAGAAATAGATACGGATGCTAATACCTTATTATTAATCGGTCAACAACCATTAACAGCTATTTATCCATCAAATAGTGCATGGACAAGTGACGATATTTATGATAATAGTTATATTAATATGTGGTTGAATGATTATTTTTATAATAGTTTAGATAGTAGTATTCAAAATAATATTGTTGAAAATGCATTTAATATTGGAATTTACACTGGCATCGATGAAATAACAACCGTTAAAAAAGTTGGTTTATTAGATGAAGAACAATACACTAGAGCTGGAGGAACAGACTCATTTTTAGATATTAAAGATTTTTGGTGGTTAGGTAATCTTTATAATTCGTCTGACATCAGAAATGTTGATGATAATGGAAATATTGGCAATCACAATTCAGCTAATGTATATGGCGTGCGCGCAGTTATCAAGATTTCTGATATTACCATTACTGGAGGTAATGGTACTCTAACATCCAATTATGAAGCAGGAAATAAAGCGACGAATACATCAGATATTCAAGTGGGCGAATATATCAATGTACCATATAGTGGAAGTGATAATGCTTGTGGAGCTGATAATAAATGTATCTTTAGAGTAGTAAGTAAAGATAGTGATAGTATCAAAGTTGTATTAAACGGATTACTTTCAACTACAAGTATATATGGTAGCACTTCTACAATTACAACAAATCATACAATATATACACCATTAAATACATTTGTCAATAATATTTCAAGTTCTTATCGTTACACAGGGAATAAAACATTCTATATTGGTGATTACCCAAATACATCAGGCGTGAGCCAAAATTATATAGATATTCAAACTGAAACATTATTATCTATCACAGGCCTTCCAACAGTAGGCGAGATGTTTAGTGGCAATGATATTGACCTATCTTATTCAAGTACTAAAGATTTTGTTAATGGAGAAACAATTGAAAATCCTAAAATATCAACTTATTATTGGACAATGAATAGTAGTAGTTCATCTGGAGTACGGGTTATTTACCATTATGGATATATGGGGAGTTATGCTTTGACTGGTACTGGTGGCGTTCGTCCAGTAATATATTTAAAAAATAATTTAACTTTCACTTCCGGTAGAGGAACGGCTGAATCACCATATGAGTTATCAGCTTGAGCAGATAATATGAAATATAAAAAACGATTTAGTAGATTAAAATCGTTTTTTTCTTTGTCAAATTTACAAAAATACCTTTACAAATGGGAATAAAAAGAGTAAAATGATGGTATATAGTGGTAGTAAGTGGCTAAAAGTGGGTGATTTTATGTTTATGGGTGAATATCATCATACCATTGATGACAAAGGAAGAATTATTATTCCAGCTAAATTAAGATATGAATTAGGTGAACAATTTATCGTAACTAAAGGTTTAGATGGCTGTCTATTCGTCTATCCTAAAGAAGAATGGAATAATATCACTTTAAAATATAAACAATTACCTAATACGAAAGATGCGAGAAATTATTTAAGATTTTTCTTATCAGGAGCAACTATTGGTGAATTTGACAAACAAGGAAGATTAAATATTAGTCAACCACTAATTAAATATGCCGATTTAAAAAAAGAATGCATCATTATCGGTGTTAATGACAGATTAGAAATTTGGTCAAAAGATCGTTGGGAAGAATTCTTAAGACAAAATGAAGATTCTATTTCCGATATAGCAGATAATTTATTTGCGCCCAATATTAACATTTAAGGTGAGATTATGCATGTAAGTGTCTTATTAAAAGAAAGTATCGATAGTTTAAATTTAAAAGAAGATAGTATTATTGTCGATTGTACATTAGGTTATGCAGGACATAGCAGTGAAATATTAAAAAAAATAAAAAAAGGGTATTTATATGCATTTGATCAAGATGGTGAAGCGATTAAAGAAGCTAAGCAAAAATTAGCTAAAATTGGTAATAATTATAAAATAATTAATAGTAATTTTGTTAATCTAAAAGAAGAATTAAATAAATTAAATGTTAAAGAAGTAGATGGAATATTATATGATTTAGGAGTATCTAGTCCACAATTAGATGAAAAAGAAAGAGGATTTAGTTTTCATCAAGATGCAAGACTAGATATGCGGATGAATCAAAATCAAGAACTAGATGCTTATTATGTCGTTAATAATTATGAAGAAAAAGATTTAATTAAAATATTTAGAAACTATGGCGAGGAGAAATATGCCTCTAGTATTGCTAAAGGAATAGTAAAGAATAGACCCATTACCACAACTTTAGAGTTAGCACAAATAATTAAAGATAATGTTCCTTTTAGCTATAAAAAAGAAAAACATCCTGCAAGAAAAGTATTTCAAGCGATTAGAATTGAAGTTAACGATGAATTGAATGTTTTGGAAAGTAGTTTAAGACAAGCTTTAGATTTAATAAAAGTTGGTGGCAGAATTAGTGTTATTACTTTTCATTCATTAGAAGATAAAATTTGTAAACGAATATTCGACGAGGTAAGTAAATTAGATAATAATTTAAAAAAACTACCAGTTGTTCCTTTGGAATATCAACCTAAATATAAAATAATTGATAGTATTACGCCAAAAGAAGAAGAGTTGATAAACAACAATCGCGCAAGAAGCGCTAAACTAAGAATAATTGAAAGGGTTAGATAAAATGGCAAGAAGAAAAAAAGGATTAAGTAAAGGTGAAAAGTTATTATATTTTAGTGGCATTTTATGCTTCACATTAGCAATTGTCATTAAAATATTTTTTGGCGCAAGTATTGGCAATTATAAGATGAGTAATGAAAAAATCCGTTATGAGATAGCCAGCGAACAAAAAACAGTCGAAAGTTTGACGATGCAAGTAAGTGAATTAACTTCTTTCGATAATGTTTCAAAGGTTGTCAAAGATTTAGGTTTAGCGTATAATAATGATAATATAGTTGTTATCGAAGATTAAGAGGTGAGAATATGAAGACAAGAAGTATGAAGTGGAAAACCCCAATGGTTGTTTTTTACATATTTCTTGTTTTTATTTTGATTTTATTTATACAGTATGTTTATTTATCTATTTCCCCTAATGTCTATGGGATTAATATGCAAGAGTTTGCCGCTAATCGGAATACTTATTCGACTTTATTACATGCTAAAAGAGGAACTATCTATGATATTCAAGGTGACATTTTAGCCCAAGATGTTTCTAGTTATACGGTAATTGCTTATTTAGATGAAAGTCGTACTGGTTCATCTTTTAAATTATATCATGTAGCGGATAAACAAATGACAGCGGAAGCTTTAGCCCCTTTATTAAATATGGAAGTCGATGAAATATTAGATTTATTAAATCGGGATGTTTATCAAGTTGAATTAGGTCCTGGGGGAAGAGGGATTAGTGAAATATTAAAGAAAAAAATCGAAGAATTAAATTTACCAGGAATCGATTTTATCGAAAGTTATAAACGATATTATCCTAATGGTGATTTTGCTTCTTACATAGTTGGTTATGCGAAAAAACAACTTGTCGATATTGAATTAGATAATACGATTAAACAGGAAGAAATGTTAGTTGGTGAATTAGGAATTGAAGTAGAGTATGATGAACTATTAAAAGGAGAAAATGGTTATCTTAGCTATCAACAAGATCGTTATGGTTATAAAATACCTGATACACCAGAAATAAATGAACCAGCGATTGATGGCAGCGATATTTATTTGACAATCGATGCTAATATTCAAAGAATTTTAGAGTCAGTTATCGACGAAAATATCGAGTTATATGATCCAGAATGGGTAACCATCAATGTTATGGATGCCAAAACAGGTGATATTTTGGGGTCAGCTTCTAGTCCTTCCTTTGATCCGAATAAATTAAATTTAACTAACTATGAAAATCCTTTAACTTCGTTTGTTTATGAACCAGGTAGTGTTATGAAAATATATACTTATATGTGTGCGATTGAAAAAGGAACATATCAGGGTGATCAATTATATCAATCTGGATATATCGATATTGAAGGTACGAAAATTTACGATTGGAATGATATTGGTTGGGGCAATATTACTTATGACCGGGGATTTATTTTATCAAGTAATGTCGCAACTTCCAATATTATGCAAAATTTTTTAACTAAGGATGATTTAAAATCTTGTTTAGAAAGTTATGGTTTCGGTGAGGTAACAGACATTAAGTTACCACGAGAATTATCTGGTAGTTTAGTTTTTAACTATCCAGTTGAAGTAGCTGCGGCTTCTTATGGCCAAGGAATTACGACTACTCCTATCCAACACTTACAAGCTTTAAGTATTATTGCTAATGATGGTTATATGGTTAAACCTAATATCGTCAGTAAAATCGTTCAAAACGGGGAAGTTGTTTATGAAAGAGAAGTTAGTAAAAGTGAACAAATTGTCAGTCAAGCAACTATCGATAAAATGCAAGAGTTAATGTCAGCAGCAATTAACGATGAAGAAGGTGGAGCAATCGGTTTAGATTATCGAGTTGATGGTTTAGATATTATTGGTAAAACCGGAACAGCGGAAATTTATGATGCCGAAAACGGGGGATATTTAACAGGATGGAACGATTATATTTATTCTTTTTCCGGAATATTTCCTGCTGATGATCCAGAAATAATCATTTTTGTTTCTGTAAAAAGACCTAGTAATGGATTGAATACAGGTATTAAAAAAATGACTCAATCAGCAATGGAATCGATTGCTAAATATAAAGGTTATATTAGTAATGATACTAATGATGACACAATTAATGAAGTTAATGTTGAAAATTATGTTAATGCTAATACTAGTGAAGTAGTTGAAGAATTAGAAAATAAAGGTTTAGACGTTGTTTTATTAGGTGAAGGTGAAAAGATTATCAGTCAATATCCGATTAAGGGAACTACTCTTTTGACCGGTGATAAAATATTTTTATTAACTAATGCGCAAGAAATTTTAATGCCGGATTTAACGGGTTATTCTAAAATTGAAGCGATTGCTTTATTAGATTTATTAGATATTGAATATGAATTTGATGGTTATGGTTTTGTAACGGAACAAAGTATTAAAGTTGGTGAACAAATAACCGATAAAATAAAATTAACTTTAAAACAAAAATATGAAGAAGAAAATGCAGAGGATTAACTTTGCATTTTTTGTTGTATAAAATTTAGGAAATATTATCAATATTATCATAGAATAATATTGGAAGGAGATAATTATGTTTGGACAATTTACAGAAGAAGCTAGAAAAATATTAATTAATGCCAAAGTAGAAATGACCGAATTAAAACATCCTTATGTTGGTAGTGAACATTTTTTATTAGCTGTTTTAAAAGGAAAAAATAATGTTGCTAAAAAATTAAAGCAATACAATTTAGATTATGATAAGTTTAAAGAAAAAATAATCGAAACAGTTGGCGTTGGTAGTAAACCAAGTCAGTGGTTTTTATATACACCTTTACTTAAACGGGTCATGGAAAATGCGATGTTAGATTGCAAAGAAAATAATACTGAAGTAACGGTTGAATCGTTGTTTTCTAATCTCTTAGAAGAAGGAGAAGGTGTCGCAATTAGAATCTTACTTAGTTTAAATATTGATTTAGATAGTTTATATAATGAATTTAGTTATAAAATTTTTCCGAAAAGTAAAAATAAAAAATTATTATTAGAAGAATTAGGCACTGATTTAACGAAAAAAGCTAGTGAATTGGATCCGGTGATTGGTCGTGATAATGAAATTAAACGAATGATTGAAATATTATCGCGCAGAACGAAAAATAATCCTTTGTTAATTGGCGAAGCGGGAGTTGGGAAAACTGCAATCGTCGAAGAATTGAGTAAAATGATTGCTAGTGGTAATGTTCCTAATAGTTTAAAAAATAAACGGATTATCAGTTTAGATATGGCGACTTTAGTAGCTGGTACTAAATACCGAGGAGAATTTGAAGAAAGAGTCAAAAAGGTCTTAAAAGAGGTTGAAGAAAATGATGATATAATTTTGTTTATCGATGAAATTCATACTTTAGTTGGTGCAGGAGGGGCGGAAGGAGCCATCGATGCTTCCAATATTTTCAAACCAGCTTTAGCGCGAAATAAACTAAAATGTATTGGTGCGACGACGATTAGTGAATATAAAAAATTTATCGAAACTGATAAAGCTTTAGAACGCAGATTTCAAAAAATTATCGTTTCAGCACCTAGTGATGATGTTGTTAAAAAAATATTATTAAAATTAAAACCGATTTATGAGGATTACCACCATGTGATAATTAATGACAATATCATCGATAAAATAATCGAATTAAGTGAGAAATATGTTTACGACCGTAATCAACCGGATAAAGCTATCGATATTTTAGATGAAGTATGTGCGAAAGCCAGTCTAAAAGAAAATAAAGATTTGATTTTATATAATAATTTAAATCAAAAATTACAAAATTTAATTAAAAATAAAAACGAAGCGGTTAGTAATAATGATTTTAAAAAAGCTAGTAGCTATAAACAAAATGAATTTGCTTTGATGGATAAAATCAATAATTTAGAACTTATTTTATGTAATAAAAAAAGAAATGAAGTGACTATTTCTGATATTGCTGATGTTATCAATAATAAAACTCAAATTCCTATCTATGAAATATTAAATGAAAGCGATAAAGTAATCGATAAGATGAGTAAAGATATTACTAATAAAATTATCGGACAAGATGAAGCGGTTAAAGCGGTTATTAATATCGCTAAAAAAATAAAGTTAGGATTTAAAGATGACAAATGTTATTCTTTGATGTTTGTCGGTCCAACGGGAGTTGGGAAAACTGAATTAGCGCTGAATTTTGGCCATAGTTTAGCTGGTAAAAATGTTATTAGATTGGATATGAGTGAATTTAGTGAAGCGCATAGTGTGAGTCGTTTTCTTGGTTCTCCTCCTGGATATGTCGGTTATAGCGATAATAAAACGATTTTAGACGAAATTAAAAATAAACCTTTTGCGGTACTTATTTTAGATGAAATTGAAAGAGCTAATAATAGTATTATTAATCTTTTGTTTCAAATTTTAGATAATGGTAAAATAAAAGATTCACAAGGCAATGAAATTTATTTTAATAATATTGTCATTGTGATGACTTCCAATGTTGGTTTTGATGAGATAAATGTTGGTTTTAATAAAAACAATAATAATTTATCTAAATTAAAAGAATACTTTAGTTTACCATTTATCAATCGAATCGATAATATCATTAGTTTTAATTCGTTAAATGAAGAAGATATAGTAAAATTAATTAAACTTAAAGTAAATAAAGTTATCAATAAATATAAAGATAAAATTAAAGTTACTATCGATAAAGAGGTGATTAATGAAATATTAAAATTAAGTAATTATCAAGAGTTTGGGGCCAGAAAAATTGATAAAATAATTAAAAATAAATTAGAAAATATTATTTTAGATAAAATTATTTTAGGAAGAAAGAATATCCATATTAAAAATATTAATGAAATGCAGATGGTTAAAAAATGAAAGAAATTTCATTTTTTTTTAAAAATAAAAAGGAAATTGTCAACTTTTGGCGTATATAACTTATAGGAGGTGAAATATGCTTTATTTAAAAAAATATTGGTATATTGGTTTGATTATTTTAATTATTGTTATTGGTTTAATTATTTTTAAGCCAAGTGATGCTGAACCAGAAATAGTTTCTGATTTAATTTTAGAGGTTGAAGAATCGGTTTTAGAAGAAAGTATCGTAGAAACGATTCAGATTGATATTAAAGGTGCGGTTAAGAATCCTGGAGTTTATGAAATGAAAACGAATAGTCGGGTTAATGATGCGATTGCTATTAGTGGGGGATTAACGGATGATGCTGACACTAGTGTCATTAATTTGAGTAAAAATTTGACTGATGAAATGGTTATTATTATTTATACTAAAGAAGAAGTGGCGGAAATGTTAAAAGGTGACACAAGTGTTAAATATATTGAAAAAGAATGTGTTTGTCCTAAATTAGAAAACGATGCTTGTATTGATAATGTTATTGATAATAAGCCGGATAATTCTAATGATACTACTGATCAAAAGGTATCTTTAAAT
The DNA here is from genome assembly GCA_944363895.1 of uncultured Bacilli bacterium. GTDB lineage: Bacteria > Bacillota_I > Bacilli_A > RF39 > UBA660 > Faecisoma. The sequence continues at coordinate 19,739 of CALVVP010000022.1, forward strand.
ACAGCTACGGTTGAAGAATTGATGCAATTACCAGGAATTGGAGAAGTTAAAGCCCAAGCGATTATCACTTATCGGGAAGAAAATGGTGGTTTTAAAACAATTGAAGAATTGATGGAAGTAAATGGTATTGGCGAAGCTACTTTTAATAAAATTAAAGACCAACTTAGTTTATAAATTATTAATTTGCTTTACCATCATTTATACTTTTTATATAACCAATAATTTAATCTATTATTCTCATTACCAAGAAGGTGATATAACTTTAATTGGTCATATTATAGATATATCATATAAAGAAAATAAAATCGATTTAACGATTAAAGCTAAAGAAAAAATTAATGTCAGTTATTATACTGATGAAAAGATTACCTTTGAATTAGGTGATGAGGTAAAAGTAACAGGGACATTAGTGCGGCCTTATGATAATACGGTATTTAATTTATTTAATTATCGGAAATATTTATTAAGTAATAAAATTTATTTTGTTTTAAATGCTCGAGAAATCGTCAAAATAAAAGATAATGCGAATATTTTTTATAAAATTAAAAATAGTATTTATAATCGCATGGATAATTTAAAAACTAAAGCTTATGTTCAAGCTTTTGTCTTAGGTGACAATCAAGGTTTAGATGATGGTATGGAAGTAATCTATCAAGAAAATGGGATTACCCATCTTTTAGCGGTTTCTGGTTCTCATACTACTTTTTTAGCTGTTGTTTTACTATTGTTTTTAAAAAAATTTAAATATAAGCATCTAATTATCAGTTTATTTTTAATTTTTTATGCTTTTTTGACTAATTTTACGCCTTCGATTTTAAGAGCTGTCTTTCTTTTTATTTTAAATAAATACGATAAGAAAAAAACAATTATTTTAATTGCTTGTCTAATGCTTTGGTATAATCCTTATTATATTTATAATGTTGGCTTTTTGTTTAGTTTTGTCATTTGTTTTTATTTGATTTACTTTGGTAAGTTAACGAATAATTTTAAAAATTATTTTGTCAAATTATTTATTACTTCTTTGATTTGTTTTATGGCGAGTATTCCCATTATGATTAATAATTTTTATTATATTAATATTATGAGTCCGTTAATTAATCTTATTTTTATTCCTTTGGTCACTTTTGTTATTTTTCCTTTGTGTTTAATTACATTAATAATTCCTTGGTTTGATAATGTCTTGTTGTTGTGTTTAAATATGATGGAACAATTATCAATCTTTTTTAATCAATTTAATATTAATTTAATTATGTGTAAAGTTAATATATTGGTTTTTATTTTGTATTATGTCGTTATTAGTTTTGTTTTACTTAAACCTAAATATTTTTATATTTTAATTATTATGATTATCTTGCATAATAATATTAAATATTTTAATCAAAATAATTATCTTACGATGATCGATGTTGGTCAAGGTGATAGTATTTTATTAGAACTGAAAAATAAACATATTTTAATCGATACAGGTGGTAATAGTTTTAGTGATTATAATATAGCTGTTAATAAATTAATTCCTTATTTCAAGAGTTTAGGGATTAAAAAAATCGATTATTTAATTTTAACGCATGGTGATTATGACCATATGGGGGAAAGTATTAATTTAGTTAATAATTTTGAAGTGGAAAAAGTCATATTTAATAATAATCAATATAATGATTTAGAATTAGAGTTAATTAAAGTATTAGAAGAGAAAAAAATTAAATATTATCAGAATATAAAAGCATTAAACATCGATAATAATAAATTATATTTTTTGAATAATAAGATATATGATGAGGAAAATGATAATTCGCAAGTTATTTATGCGATAATTAATAATATTAAGTTGTTGTTAATGGGGGATGCTTCTTTAAAAGTAGAAAATGATATTTTAACTAAATATAATTTAAAAGATATTGATATTTTAAAAGTTGGACATCATGGTAGTCGGACAAGCTCAAGTGAACAATTTATTAGTAAAATTACTCCTAAATATTCACTGATTAGTGTTGGAGCTAACAATTGGTATAATCATCCCCATGAAGAAGTATTAGAAAACTTAAATATTTCTAATATTTATCGAACTGATGTAAATGGTAGTATTAAAATTGAATTAGATGAATTAAAAATCAAAACATGTTTATCATAGAAAGGAGTACTAATGAATTATTACAATGAAATAAAAAATGAAATTATAAATAATGAGATAACTAAGAGAGTAAAGGATTATAGTAAAAATAGAAGTGATTTAAACACTTATTATAATGTTGGGAAACTTCTTTCGGAAGCAGGTAAACATTACGGCGAGGGAATAATAAAAAAATATTCTAAAAGATTAACGGAAGAACTTGGAAAAGGATATACTTTTACTTCATTAACTAGAATGAAAAAATTTTATATATTAGTCACAAAACTTGCGACAGTGTCGCAACATTTAACATACGGTCATTATGTTGAGTTACTTTCTGTTAAGAATATCGCTAAAATCAAATATTATATTAAGTTAGTAGAAACACAAAATTTATCAATTAGAGAATTAAGAACTAGAATTAAAAATAAAGAATATGAAAGGTTAGATGAAAATACTAAATTAAAATTAGCTAATAAAGAAGAACCTAAAGTAGAAGACTTCATTAAAAATCCAATTATGATAAATAATAAAAATAATTATAAAATAATATCTGAAAAAGCTTTGCAAATGCTTATATTAGAAGATATACCGTCATTTTTAGATGAACTAGGTGTCGGATTCACATTTATTAGAAATGAATATAGAATAAAAATAGGCGATACATATAATTATATTGATTTACTTTTGTATAATATTGAGTTTAACTGTTATGTCGTTGTGGAGTTAAAAATAGCCCCATTAAAAAAAGAAGATATTGGCCAAATAGAAATATATATGAACTATATTGATAATCATTTAAAAAATATTAATCAAGATAAAACAATTGGAATAATTATTTGTAAGAAAAATAATAAATTTATTATGGAGTATTGTAGTGATAAAAGAATCTTGGCTAAAGAATATAAAATAGTAAAAAATCCGACTTTATCGGACGAATTGACATATTCACATTGATGATAATTTTATTACTGGTTATGTTGTAGAAAGGAATGTTTATGAATTATTACGATGAAATAAAAAATGAAATTATAAATAATGAGATAACTAAGAGAGTAAAGGATTATAGTAAAAATAGAAGTGATTTGAATACTTATTATAATGTCGGCAAATTATTATTTGAAGCAGGTAAACATTATGGTGAGGGAATAATCAAAGAATATTCTAAAAAGTTAACCGAAGAATTTGGCAAGGGTTATACGGAGTCTAATTTAAGATATTTTAGACAATATTATCATTTTTTGAATCGTCACACACTGTGTGATAAATTAACTTGGTCACATTATAGAACATTATTAGCTGTTACAGATGAAATGGTTGATTACTATGTTAAAATATGTATTGATAATAATCTTTCAGTTAGAGAATTAAGAACTAGAATTAAAAATAAAGAATATGAAAGGTTAGATGAAAATACTAAATTAAAATTAGCTAATAAAGAAGAATCTAAAGTAGAAGACTTCATTAAAAATCCAATTATGATAAATAATAAAAATAATTATGAAATAATATCTGAAAAAGCATTGCAAATGCTTATATTAGAAGATATACCGTCATTTTTAGATGAACTAGGTGTCGGATTCACATTTATTAGAAATGAATATAGAATAAAAATAGGTGATACATATAATTATATTGATTTACTTTTGTATAATATTGAGTTTAACTGTTATGTCGTTGTGGAGTTAAAAATAACCTCATTAAAAAAAGAAGATATTGGCCAAATAGAAATATATATGAACTATATTGATAATCATTTAAAAAATATTAATCAAGACAAAACAATCGGAATAATTATTTGTAAGAAAAATAATAAATTTATTATGGAGTATTGTAGCGATAAAAGAATCTTAGCTAAAGAATATAAAATAGTAAAAAATTCGACTTTATCGAATGAATTGACATATTCACATTGATGATAATTTTATTACTAGTTATGTTGTAGAAAGGAATGTTTATGAATTATTATAATGAAATAAAAGAATATATTATAAATAATGAAATAACCAAGAAAGTAAAAGATTATAGTAAAAATAGAAGTGATTTAAACACTTATTATAATGTTGGTAAATTGCTTGCAGAAGCAGGTAAACATTATGGTGAAGTGATAGTAAAAGAGTATGCAAATAAACTTAAGGAGGATGTTGGAAAACAATATACAGAAAGAACATTACGAAGATTTAGACAATTTTATAATTTATGTATCGAAGCAAAATGGTCGACACTGTCGACCAAATTAAGTTGGAGCCATTATTCTGAACTTTTAATGATAAATGATATAGGTAAAATCAATTATTATATTGAATTAGTAGA
>CALVVP010000023.1 GCA_944363895.1 uncultured Bacilli bacterium
AATAAGGGAAATCTGTATTTAAAACAATATTAAAATAAAAGTAACTATACAAAATGAATAGGATATAAATTATAAAATATATATTTTCAATAATTTATCAATTTAATGCCAACTATAAGTAAATAATCACAAATAAGCTTGTCTATTTTTAAAATAATTGATAAAATATTGAATAGCAAAAGGAGAAAGATATGGAAGCATTTATATTATCGATGATGAATCAATTTGGCTATATCGGTGTTTTTTTACTTATAGCGATTGAAAATATATTTCCCCCAATACCTTCGGAAGTAATTTTACTTTTCGGTGGTTTTATGACTACTTATAGTGAGCTTAATGTTGCTTTAATGATTGTTTTTGCCACTTTAGGTTCATTATTAGGGGCAATAGTTTTATATTATATTGGTAAAATATTAAATAAAGAAAGACTAAAAAAAATAGTTTCCGGTAAAATCGGTAAAATATTACGACTAAAAAATAGTGATATTGATAAAGCTGATGAATGGTTCGACACCAAAGGAAATAAAACAGTTTTCTTTTGCCGATTTATACCGATTGTTAGAAGTTTAATTTCTATTCCGGCTGGTATGAGCGAAATGCCAATGGGTAAGTTTTTATTATATACAACAGTCGGATCTTTAATCTGGAATACGGTTTTAATTGTTATCGGATCAATAGTTGGCGAAAATTGGCAATCAATATTAAATATTTTCGATACTTATTCTAATATTGTTTTAATCTTATTAATTATTATTTTTGTAGTTGGTGTTTATCTTTTTTACCACGCTAAAAATAAAAAGAAAAATTTGACAAGATAGATAAAAACTGTTAAAATTAAACACATCGAAAACGAGGAAGAGAAATAGTAATAAAATCAATTATCTATAGTGAGTTATCGGTTGGTGGAAGATAATGATAATATTTTATGAACGCGTCTTGGAGTTTTAAAGCAGATCTGCTATAAAGATAAAAGTGTATAGGTTTCTATAAAATAAGGTGGTACCGCGATAATTCGTCCTTATGTTATAGGGCCTTTTTATTTTAGAAAGGATGGTTTTATGTATAAAAATTATATTATTAATTTAGTTAAAGAAGTAATTGGTGATAAAAATGTCGTTGTCGAAATCCCACCCAAAAAAGAAATGGGAGACTATAGTGTTCCTTGTTTTAGTTTTAAGGATGATATCAATAAAAATCCTTTAGAAATAGCTAATAAAATTAAAACAAATATTAATGATAAAGATAATATTTTTAGTAAAGTTGAAACAATGGGACCATATGTTAATTTTTATCTTAATTATGACAAAGTAAGTAATATCATTAAAGAAATTTTAGAAAAAGGTAACGAGTATGGTTCATTAAATCAGGGACATAATGATGCTTTATTAATCGAACACACCTCAATTAACCCTAACGCCGAACCGCATATGGGAAGATGCCGTAATAGTTTAATTGGTGATTTTTTAGCTAATTTATTTAAATTTGTTGGTTATAAAGTGGAAAGACATTATTTTATCAATGATTTAGGCAAAAAAATTGCTTTACTTGTTATTGGAGTTGAAAAATATGGATTAAAAACTGATAGTTTTAGTGATATACTAGATGTTTATGTGAAGATAAGTAACGAAGCTAAAACTGATGAAACTTTAGAACAAAAAGCTTTTGATTATTTAGAATTAGTTGAATCTGGCAATCAAGCAATGATCGATAAATTTAAAAACATCACCGATAAATGTGTCGAAGGGCAAATGAAAATATTTAATGAATTAGATATTAATTTCGATGTTTTTACTCATGAATCCGATTATGTTTATAATAATTATTTAACGAATATTTTAAATAAAATTAAGGAAAAAGGAAAACTAAAACTTGATGAAAATGGCAGATATTATGTCGATTTATCAAATTATGACATTCCCACTAAAGAACCTGTTTTAGTTTTAACAAGATCAAATAAAACATCTTTATATCCTATCAAAGATATTGCTTATACGATGTATAAAATGGATTTAAATAGTACTAATAATTATATTGTTTTAGGCGAAGATCAAGAAGTCTATATGAAACAAATCGCTGCTACTTTAGATATTTTAGGTTATAAAGCGCCTAAATTAATTAGTTATTCTTATGTTTTATTAGATGGCGATAAAATGAGTACATCTAATGGTACTTTAGTTTTAGTAACTGATTTTATTAAAGCATTAAGAGAAAAAATTAAAAAAGAATTTGAAAATAGAAGTTTGGAATGTAATGAAGATACTTTAAAAATATTAACTAATGCTTGTATTAAATATACAATGCTTAACGTATCAAGAAATAAAATAGTTAATTTTAATTTTGATAATGCAACTAGTTTTACTGGAGAATCAGCTATTTATATTTTATATAGTATTGTTAGAATTAATTCGATTTTAAGAAATAATAAATATCAAAATACCGAAATTAAATTAACAGATGAGTTAGAATATCAAATAGTTAAAGATTTAATTGAATTTCCTAGTTTAGTTAATGATTTATTAGTAACTAGTGAACCAGTATTGTTAACAAAATACATCTTTAATTTAACCCAAAAATTCTCATCATATTATGAAAAAATCAATATTACTAACATAACTGATATTCAAATTAAAAATTCTAAATTGTTATTATTAGAAGCAATAAAAATAGTTTTAACTAATGGTTTAAGTATTTTAGGAATTAAAACAATTGAAAAAATGTAAGGAGGTATTATGATGTGTGATGATTATGTTGTTTTTGATATTGAAACAACAGGTTTAAATAAAGATAATGATTATATAATTGAAATAGGTGCGTTAAAATATAAAAATAATATTTTAGTTGATGAATTTAATTATTTAATTAATCCTAAAATAAAATTACCAGAGATTATAACAACAATTACAGGAATTAAAGATGAAGATTTAATTAATCAAGATACAATTGATAATGTTTTGCCTAAATTTATCGATTTTATTGAAGATTTACCTTTAATTGCTCATAATAATGAATTTGATTTAGGATTTATCAATAAAAATATTAAAGATTTAAATCTAAATAAATTAAATAATAAAATGATTGATACTTTAGCACTTGCTCGTATTTATTTACCGCAAATGTATAACTATAAATTAGAAACATTAAAAAAATATTTTAATATTAAACAAGTATCGCATCGAGCAATAGGGGATTGTTATACGACTAATTATGTTTATCAAGAATGTAAAAAAAGGGCAGCTGTTAAAAATCAAAAAAGCTTATTCGTTTGAATAAGCTTTTATTCTACTTCAACTGTTTCTAACCATTTTTCAAATTTTGGGAAATAAGTATCTTTATTTTTTTCTTCGCAAAATAAATTAATTATCCAAAAAGCATTACTTCCTTTAGTAACAGCTGTCATATAAGAATAATCTTTACCACTTATGGTATCATCATAAGTGTAATACATTATTTGGTCATTTAAATTTTTATATTCATTGTCTTTTTCATTGACATAAGAAACTAATTCAGCATATTCTTCTAATGAAGTATTTTCATCGATTTCTAAAGAACTTAAATCTTCAAAAGTCTCTTTAACAACAGAAATACCAGCATTTTGACTTTCGTAATAAAAAGTTGCTCCAATGTAATCTTTTTCATTAAAACCATCTTCCATCGTTATTGTAAATCCACTATCAGAATAAGTTTTTTCTTCAGCATCATTTCCCATCAATGCTACAGCAACAATAAATACAGCAATAAAACCAACCACCCAAGCAATTACTTTAATGACATTTTCCTTCACAAAACTTCCTCCTTTATATAATTATACCTAAAATTATTCATTATTACTAGATTTTAAACCTAATTTTCCTTTAAATATTTTATATAAAGATTCTGCTCCAATAATTACTATAAAGCCACACCATAAAGAGTTAACTAATCCTAAGTTAGTAAAAGATAAAGCAAATAATGTCCCGATAATAAATTCTAATATGACAAAAACAAAACAATTATTAATTTTAAAATTATCTTTAATATATTGAATAGTTTGGGTAACAATTAAACTAGCTAAAGATGAAGTTGTTAAAATATCGATTAATGTATTTAAATTCATTAAAATCATTCCTTTCTAATTCTTTATTTTATGATAATATTTTTAACCGGCTTATATTCCTGACTATAAAATTCATTATATCTTTACTTTTCAAGCGTTTTTCGATATAATTATAATGGTGTTTAGGATATGGAAGAAAGATTAATTTGGCTACTTGGCGATAAATTAGAAATAATTAAAAACAAGACTGTTTTAATAGTTGGTCTAGGTGGGGTAGGAAGTTATGCTTTAGAAACTTTAGCTAGAACTTGTTTTAATAAATTAATAATTGTCGATAATGATACAATTGATATTACTAATTTAAATAGGCAATTAATGAGCAATATTGATAATATCGGTAGATATAAGACTGATGTTTGGGAAGATAGAATAAAAAAAATAAATCCTAATTGTCAAGTAATTAAAATAACTGAATTTATTACTAAAGATAATTTAACTGATTTATTTAAAGAGAAAATTGATTATGTTATCGATGCCTGTGATACATTAGAAACTAAAAAAGAACTAATTAAATATTGTCTACAAAACAAGATTAAATTTATTTCTTCTTTAGGAATGGCTAATCGAATAGATGCAACGAAAGTTAAAATTAGTTATTTAGATAAGACAGCTTACGATCCTTTAGCTAAAAAGTTAAGATTATTAGTAAAAAAAGAAAATATTAAAGGTAAAATTCCAGTTGTTTATAGTGAGGAAATACCAATAAAAAGTTCCAAATTAGGTTCAATTGCTCATGTCCCAGCTATAGCAGGATTATTGTGTACAAATTATATTATCAACGATATTTTAAAAGGAGTTAATCATGAATAAACTAAAAACAATTGTAAAAAAATTAAGTGGTAATGTTTTGGGGATTGGTTTAAGTGAAGATTTAACTACTTTAATCGAAAACAATAATAATATTATAGAATGTAATTTATTAAATTCTTACAATAAAAGCAAGTTTAAAAAAAGTCTTTTTAATAAAACAATTAATATAAAAAAAATAAGGAAAGTATTTAAAAAGAAAAAAATTGATTATATTATTTGTAATTATGATGAGATAAGCAATTATCTTAATACA
>CALVVP010000024.1 GCA_944363895.1 uncultured Bacilli bacterium
TTGTCAATGATTAAATAAATACAATTTATTATTAAACTATTTTATAATTTCTATTATTGTCTTAATGTAATTAAAGAAAGGTCAAATCCTTCGATTTGACCATCCTTATCAATTACTTATTTATCACCAGTTTTGGTTCCACCAACACTATTTGGCAATAAGCCATAAAATCTTATTTTTATAAAGATTATTTTTCTTTAACAACAGCTTGAGCTGCAGCAAGTCTAGCAATTGGCACTCTAAATGGAGAACAAGATACATAATCTAGGCCAATTTTATGACAAAATTCGACACTTGAAGGTTCTCCTCCATGTTCGCCACAAATACCTAAATGAAGATCACTTCTTGTTTTACGACCTTTAATAGTTGCCATTTCTACTAATTGTCCAACACCAGTTTGATCTAATTTAGCAAACGGATCACTTTCAAAGATTTTTTTATCATAATAATCATTTAAAAATTTACCAGCATCATCTCTTGAAAAACCATAAGTCATTTGCGTTAAATCGTTAGTTCCAAAACTAAAGAATTCTGCTTCTTTAGCAATTTCATCAGCTGTTAAAGCCGCTCTTGGAATTTCAATCATCGTTCCTACTTTATATGTTAAATTAACATTATTTTCTTTAATAATTTGATTGGCTACTTCAACTACAATATTTTTAACATATTTTAATTCGTTAACATCACCAACTAAAGGAATCATGATTTCTGGTGTTACATTCATCCCCTTCTTATTAACATTAATCGCTGCTTCAATAACTGCTCTTGTTTGCATTTTAGCAATTTCTGGATAAGTAATCGCTAAACGACAACCACGGTGTCCCATCATTGGATTAAATTCCTTTAAAGCATCAATTCTATTTTTAATTGTCTCTAAACTAATATTTAAGCTTTCTGCTAAAGGCTGCATTTCTTCAACAGTATGTGGTAAGAATTCATGTAAAGGTGGGTCTAAATATCTAATAACCACCGGATTCCCTTCCATCGCCATAAATAATTTTTCAAAATCACCTCTTTGATAAGGTAAGATTTTTTCTAAAGCTTCTTCTCTTTGCTCTAAAGTATCCGCTAAAATCATTCTTCTAAAATTAAAGATTCTATCTGTTTCAAAGAACATATGTTCTGTTCGACATAAACCAATTCCTTCCGCACCAAATTTTCTCGCTTGAATCGCATCTTTAGGTGTATCAGCATTCGTTCTAACTTTCAATCTTCTTGTATTATCAGCCCAATTCATAAATGTTTCAAAATCACCACTGATAGTTGCTTCAACTGTTTTAATTTCCTCACCATAAACATTACCAGTTGAACCATCGATAGATAAATAATCGCCTTCTTTAAATAATTGACCATCTTTAGTTTTTAATACTTTATTTTCTTCATCGATAATTAGTTCCCCACAACCAGATACACAACATCTACCCATACCACGAGCAACAACAGCCGCATGTGATGTCATTCCGCCACGAATCGTTAAAATACCATTCGCATCATTCATTCCTTGAATATCTTCTGGTGAAGTTTCCAATCTAACTAATAAAGTTTCTTCCCCTCTTTTTTTAGCTTCACTAACATCTAAAGCATTAAAATAAATTTTTCCTGTTCCTGCTCCTGGAGAAGCTGCTAATCCTTTCGCAATTGGTTTTGCTTTTTTTAATACTTCTTGATCGAACATTGGATGTAATAATTGGTCTAGTTGTTTAGGTTCTACTTTAAGTAAAGCTTCTTCTTTACTAATCATACCCTCATTAACTAAATCAACCGCTATTTTTAAAGCAGCCGGAGCCGTTCTTTTACCATTTCTCGTTTGCAACATAAATAATTTACCATTTTCAATTGTAAATTCCATATCTTGCATATCTTTATAATGATTTTCTAATGTTTTAGCTATTTTACTAAATTGTTCATAAACTTCTGGCATCACACTTTCTAATGTTGAAATTGGTTGCGGTGTTCTGATACCAGCAACAACATCTTCCCCTTGAGCATTGATTAAATATTCCCCATATAGTTTATTTTCACCAGTCGCTGGATTTCTTGTAAATGCTACTCCCGTACCAGAATTATCGCCACTATTACCATAAACCATTTCTTGAACATTAACCGCTGTTCCCCAACTACTAGGAATATCATTCATTCTTCTATAGATAATTGCTCTTTCATTATTCCAAGATCTAAATACCGCAGTAACTGCTTCAATTAATTGTGTTTTTGGATCTTGCGGGAACTCCTCACCAGATAATTCTTGATAAATTTCTTTAAATTTGTTAGTAATTTCTTTCATGTCATCAGCTGTTAAATCAGTATCATAAGAAACCCCTTTATTTTCTTTAAATTCATCTAATACTCTTTCAAAACTAGATTTAGGGTATCCTTTAACTACATCCGCAAACATTTGAATAAATCTGCGATATGAATCATAGACAAATCTAGGATTATTTATTCTCTCACTAAAATGTTTAGCTACTTCATCATTTAATCCTAAGTTTAGAACTGTATCCATCATTCCTGGCATACTAGCTCTTGCCCCACTTCTTACTGATACTAATAATGGATTTTCTAAATCACCCATTTTTTTACCAGAAGTTTTTTCCAAATTACTTAATTTATCCATAATTTGTTTAATAACTTCTTCCGATATTTTTTCATTATCTTCGTAGTATTTGTTGCAAGCTTCTGTCGTTACGGTAAATCCATCAGGAACCGGTAAACCTAAGCCTTTCATTTCGGCTAAATTAGCCCCTTTACCTCCTAATAGATTTTTCATATTTTTGTTTCCTTCACTAAAGGAATAAACATATTGTGTCATATCTTGCCTCCTCATTATCTAACACTCTTAAATTATATCATGAAATAAAGAAAAAAAGAATAGATTTTTAATATTTTTGGATTTTAAAATAACCATAATAACTATTTAATACTTGATAATATTTATTTAGATTATATTGTTTTAATAATCTTAATTTT
>CALVVP010000025.1 GCA_944363895.1 uncultured Bacilli bacterium
TGTATTTATATATTTTCTATTCATTTTCAACTACCAAATAAAATACCATTCATTATTTGAATAATCATAACCAACGTTGTGATAGATATTATTTATATCTTCCATATATCTTTGAATAGTTCTTTCACTTAAGTTTAAATCACTAGCTATCTTAGATGTTTTTATTGTTTTATATTCTTTTAAATAATTATATAAACTATCTAATTGCTTTTGTTTAGTAATATTATATCTTTTGCGTGTTTCATTTTCTTTATCAACCTTATATTTATCCCATTCTTCACCAAGCTGATATGAATAATCATCAAAAATACCTCTATCTACTTTTTCAAATCTAGACCATTTATCATAAGTCCAATTATGTTTTTCATTATAAATTAATATTCTTTCATATTTATTTAATGATTTTCTATATTTCTTATCAAAAGCAACTAAATCAATGTTTTTAGAATTATTAATAATTATCATATAACCTTGATACTTAATTGCTTCTGAAATAGTATCACAATAATGAACAACACTATTTTCTATGTATGGATAGCTAATACATCTTTTTTCTTCATTTTCAAAACCTACTATAACTACATTCTTTTTAGCTTTATTCATTATAAAAATATTCTCCAGTTTTGTTTATATATGTTTGATTAAATTTTTCATTCTTACAATTCCAAAAATTTTCAGACACATATAATTTTATATCAAAATCCTTATCTAATAAACTAAAATATTGTTTTCCATTTAATTCTTCAAAATATTCTTTTAATGGAAGAATATCATTTAAATAATATTCTTCTATTTGATTAATTACACCTTTATATTCATCACTTTTTTTATTATTTAAATTATCTAAATATAAATTAACAGATTCTTTTTTAGTAATATCACTTACCCCAATAACTGTATAAAAATGAATTTTCAATTGTTGACTTATAATTAACTTAGTATCTCCTAGTGCTTCTCGTCTTATATTAATTCTATTTGTTAGATTTTCAAAAAATTTTTTTCCATAATTATCAGCTTCACAATTAAAATAGTTATCTTTTAAGTAATATATATCAATTAAATGTTTATGGATACCATTACCTAATCCAAGTACACCATCGTCTACTTTAATTTCTATTAAAAATATATCCGTTAATAGAGTTTTTTTATATCCATAAAAAATACAATCTATTCTTCCATTATATTTACTTTTTGATTTTTCAATTATATAATATTCTTGTTCAAATGGTAAAATATTACACTTATAATCAGAAAACAAATTAGTCATATTACCATACAATAGAAATTGATGTTGGTATTTTTTTTCTAATTGGTCTTTTCCTTTATATGAATTTATCGCATCTTTTACAGTATTTATAAAAGAGTTTTTATCTTTTAAATCAGTTATATTTTCTATAGAAATATTGGATTTTTTAGCAATTACTTTAAATTCATTAAACTCCACTTTCTTGATTGAATTTTGCATTGCTTTACCATTAGTCAACCTAATATTTTTTATAAAACTATACTGAACCTTTATTATATCCGAAACTCCATTAAATTTATCAAAAGTATACTTACAATTATCATCGTCTCTTTTAAAAAGAATGTTTGAATTAATTAAATTAATATCTTTTTCAAAATTTACAAATCTGTCCTTATCAAAATTATTATTTTTTAATACAGAAGTAGCAAATTCATATTTTATTTCAGGCATAATAAAATCGAAGAATTGTTCCATTTTTTCACAAATAGAAATCAAATTATCTAGCAAAGTTTTATCTGAATCTTTTGTAACTGCAGAAGTATTACATTTATAAGTATTTATTGGAAACCCTATCAATATATATTCATCAGAATCTTGAGATTGTGATACTGTAAAAGCTTTATTACCATCATAATAAGCGATATCACATTTTTCTTCACAACTTTCTTCCTCGTTATCTCGTATTCTTAAATAAAATTTTGGAAATAATTGATTAAAGTCTTTTCTAAAATCATTAAGATTATATTTTACTTTTATTTTATCACTATTTTTTTCATTTACCATAAACAACACCACCTAATTATTTATTTACATAATATTTATCATCTTTTGTTTTTACCAAAACTTTATCATTAATTAGTTTTTGAAATAAATCTAACGAATCTTTTAATATGCCAATTTCATTTATTGATACTGCTGTATCTTCAGATATTGCACCTTTTTCTTTTAATTTATTTATTATAGATTTTCTTTTAAAGAAAGACAATGATATTAAACTCATTTTTACACCTCCAAATAAGTTATCTCATATAAATTATTATAGCATATTTTTTAATATTTTTATTACTTCTACACTTAACAAAAAAAGAAAATGCCACATAATTGCCACATAAAGCAAAATAAAAAGACCTTAAAGCCTTATAAACAAACAAAAATGGCTACCTTTCGGTAGCCTCAGGGGGTTTGGTTGGGTCAACTCACGCAGTAATATAGTAAGAGACCCAAGCGTGTTACCACGCAATTATAATTATAAAGAAGAAACCTCTTTTTGTCAAGTTCTTTAACATAGCATTAATCTAAACTATCAAGTTCCTTTAACACATCATAAATATATTGATAATGTGAATTATAATTATTCATAAACTCTAAACTATCTTCTTTTGCTTTAACAACTATCTTAAAATCTTTTTTCAAATCAGCCAACTTAAATTGCATATCGCCACTTTGTCTCGTGCCAAACAAATCACCACTACCTCTTAACTTAAAATCAGCTTCACTTACTTCAAAACCATCATTAGTTTTAGTTAAAATTTTTAATCGTTCAGCTTCTTGATTACTAATCATAATAAAATAAGATTGTAAATCACTTCGACCAACACGTCCTCTTAATTGATGCAAAGCAGATAGTCCAAAACGATAGCTATCAAAGACAACCATCATTGTTGCATTAGCCACATCAACACCAACTTCAATGACTGTTGTACTAATTAAAATTTGAATTTTATTTTCTTTAAAGTCATTCATTACTTCTTCTTTTTCTTTATTAGATAATTTGCCATGCATCATACCAACTGTAAACAATTTACCAAATGCCAAATTCATTTTATCTCGCAATTTTATTACGTTTTCTAGCTGTATTTTATCACTTTCTTCAATTAAAGGCGCAATAACATAAATTTGATGTCCAAGCTTTAATTGTTCATACATTTTAGTTAAAACATCTTTAATTTCGCTTTCTTTTTTCAAATAACTAATTATCTCTTTACGACCAGCTGGCTTAGTTTTAATACTAGAAATATCCATATCGCCAAACAAAGTAATTGCATAAGTTCGAGGAATTGGTGTAGCACTCATATATAAAACATCAGGCATAATTCCTTTATTTTTTAAATTACTCCTTTGATTAACACCAAATCGATGTTGTTCATCAGTTATAACAAGTCCCAAATTAGCGTATTTAACATCATTACTAATTAAAGCGTGCGTTCCAATCACAATATCAATTTCACCATTTTCTAAACCAGCATAGATATCTCTTTTTTCTTTAGCTTTTAATTTGCCAGTTAATAAACATACTTTAATATCTGGTAGCAATTTAACAATATTATTATAATGTTGCCGAGCAAGAATTTCAGTAGGTGCCATTAAAGCTCCTTGATAACCAGCTAAATAATTAATATATAAAGCAATAAAAGAGACAATTGTTTTCCCACTACCAACATCACCTTGGAGTAATCGATTCATTCTTTTTTCGCCAGTCAAATCATTATAAATATCTTTAACAGCTTTTTCTTGATCGATAGTTAATTTAAATGGTAAATTATTAACAAGTTCTAAAACTTTATCTTTAGGTACATCTCTTTTTAATCCTTGTTGAACTTTTTTTGATTTCAAATAATTCATTTTCAACATAAATACAAATAATTCTTCATATTTTAATTTATTAATTGCTAATTTAAGATTATCTAAATTACTAGGATTATGAATCTCTTTAATACTTTTTTCCTTACTTAAAAAATCATATTTTTCATTTAAATAATCAGGAATATAATCAACTACATCAACGTCAACCATCTTAATTATATTATTTAATTGCAAACTATTTATGCCAGTAGTAACATGATAAACTGGTTCTATTTTAGTAGTATTACCTAAAGTAGAAAATTTTATATCACTACAAATAATCAAATTTTTCCTTTTATCATATTTACCAATAACAGTAAGCTTAGTTCCAACAACAATTTTATTTTTAAAAAACCCACGATTAAAAATAGTAACTTTTACTATCTTCTCACCTACATTTAAGCTAAAATCCATTTTATCTTTATAATTTCTAATGTAAGTAACAACTGCGTTAGTTTCAACGACACCATCGATAATTATTTTATCATCTTGTTCTAACAAGTCAATATCACTTCTTTTGATAATATCATAACGAAAAGGATAGTAAGTAACCAAGTCTAAAGTATTATTTATTCCTAACCTTCTTAAGATATTAACTGTTTTTGGGCCAATTCCTTTAATATTTTCTAATTCCATAAAAACACCTTCTTAATTATATCAAACATATTTTTGTTTGTCTACTTTTCCCTCTATAAATTATATACGACAAAAATTAGCGATTTCCTTTTATCTCAATAAAAAAGTTTATGTTTCCATAAACCTATATTTTTAAATATTTTCTAACAGCCCGCCAAGATCCAAACATACCTACTAAAATACCAATAGCAATTAATACCAAAGATACAAAATAAGTAAATGGTAAAGGTGAAATAAGTTGAATAAATGGTGATATAACTTGGCCATTAAATGCATTGTATAAAGCTTCATAACCAATAATTGTTGTTAAGACTGGAATAATAGATCCAAATAATCCCAAAAATAATCCTTCAAAAATAAATGGAATTTTAATATTAATGTTAGATGCACCGACTAAACGCATAATTTCAATTTCTCTCTTACGAGAAAATATTGTTATTTTAATCGTATTAGAAATTAAGAAAGCAGTAACAATTACTAAAGCTATAACAACTCCATAACTAATTTTTTTTACAATATCAAATACAGACACTAACTGCTCAACCATACCTTCACCATATTTAACATTATAAACCCCATCAATTTGACTAATTTGATTAGCAACTTCTTCAATTTGATTAATGTCAGTTACTTTAATTTGGAAAGCATCCAATAAAGGATTGTCCTCCCTATTCTCATACTTACCTAAAATGCTATCAAAATCACTACTTTCTTCCATCATTTCTTCAGAAATTGTCATCTTATCTTCGAAAGTAAATGATTCAACATAATTAATGACATTTATTTCATCTTTTATTTCTTCAATTCTTTCTAAACTAACATCACGATTTAAGAAAGCAACAATTGTCATATCTCTTTCAACAGCTTTAGTAAAATTATTAACATTAAATGATAAAATCATAGCAATTGATACAACAATTAAAGTTATTATAATACAAGCAATAGAAGCTAAAGAAAGAGAAAAATTACGAAAAACACTTTTAAATGAGTCTCTAATATTTCGTCCTAAAATCCTAAACACCCTCATGGACATATTCTCCTTCCTTATAATCCTTAACTATTCGACCAGAGTCAAGTAAAATAACTCTCTTCTTCATTTTATTAACTATTTCAGTATCATGAGTAACCATAATTATAGTTGTTCCTAGCTTATTGATTTCATCTAAAACTTTCATTATTTCCATACTAGTATTTTCATCTAAATTTCCAGTTGGTTCATCACAAATCAACAACTTAGGACCATTGACTATTGCTCTTGCAATAGCTACACGTTGCTGCTCACCACCAGATAATTGATGAGGATAATTTTTAGCTTTATGTTTTAAACCGACTAATTCTAATGCTTTAATAACTTTACTATGGATTTCTGAATTAGGCAATCCAAATATTTCTAAAGCAAATGCAACATTTTCATAAACCGTAGATTTAGGTAAAAGTTTAAAATCTTGAAACACAACGCCAATTTTTCTCCTTATTTTATAAACATTACGATTTTTTAACTTACTAACATTTATTCCACCGATATTGATAATTCCTGAAGTTGGTTTTTCCTCACGATATAACATTTTAATTAATGTCGACTTACCACATCCAGTAGATCCAATAATAAAAACAAACTCACCCTTTGCAATATTCAAATTTAAATCATAAATTGCTGTCACACCAGTTTTATATGTTTTCTCAACATTTTTAATTTTAATTAAATCCATAAATCAACATCCCTTCTATTTGCTTCCAATTACTTCATATACATCAGATACCATAATAACC
>CALVVP010000026.1 GCA_944363895.1 uncultured Bacilli bacterium
CTGGTACAACAGTTAGAATTACAACTACTGATTTAGCTGGAAATTCAGCAACAAGAGATTATTTAATTAAAGTCGATAAAGATAGTCCAACATTAACAGCAAAAGATGGCGTAGTGGAAATAACAGAGGGAGACAGTAATGTTGTTAGTAATTACTTTAATGTCAGTTATAGTATTAGTGGGGGAAGTATGTCATGTACGCCAACTAATACAAGTGGTTTAACAGCAGGAACCCAAACTTTAAGTTGTACCGCAACTGGTGGTAATGGTTTGACAATGACAGCTTCAAAGAATATAACGGTAAAACCAAATTTACCAGAGTCAATATCATTTGCTGAAGATTCTTGGGCAACAATATCTGAATTAGTTAAAGCTGGGGTAGCTGAAGAAAACTATAGTGTTGGCGATACAAAAGAGATTGAGGTGTCAGGCTATGGGACATTTACGGTAAGAATAGCAAATATGTCAACACCAACTGAGTGTTCTGGCTCGGATTTTTCACAAACAGCATGTGGTTTTGTCGTCGAATTTGTCGATATAATAACAACACATAATATGAATCCGAGTGAAACAAATGTAGGCGGATTTCCTGCAAGTGCAATGTATACATTTTTACAAAATGATATATATAATGTTTTACCTGTAGATTTAAAAAACATTATTATAGATACATATGTTGTATCCAGTTATGGTAGAGGAGATTCATCTAATTTTATATCGATTGATAAATTATATTTATTAGCAACTAAAGAAGTGTATGGAAAAGAAGGAACTGTTAATACGATAGATTATGATAGAAGTGATTACTATACACGACAGTTAGACTATTATGATAATATTGGCGTCACAACTAATAATTATGCCGGTGCTATAAAAACTTATAATGGAAGTAGTATTAGTTGGTGTCTGCGTTCGTCATCTTCCAACTATTATAACCGTTTCTACATTGTCATCGCTAACGGCTATTGGTACAACACCATCAGTCCTACCAACGCACTTGGAGTAGCTCCAGCATTCCGTATTGGATAATCTTTAAGAATAAATAATAGGATTTTTTAAAATTTAATAAAAATCCTTTTTTATAATATAAACACATCAAAAAACAATTGACAAACTAAATAAACTATGCTAATATTTATTTAGACACGAAAAAGTGTTTTTATTTTGAAAAAAATCATATAATTAAAGAGGTGGCTTATGAGTAAGAAAGAAGTTACTAAAGAAAAAGTAACAAAAAAAGATTCAGTTAAAAAAATTGAAAAAAACACTAAAAAGAAAGAAAAAAAACCAAAGAAAGAATCATTTTTTAAATCGGTTAGAAACGAAATGAGTAAAGTTCGTTGGCCATTAAAAAAAGAAATGATTAAGTATTCAATTGCAACTTTATCATTTATAATTTTCTTTGCTTTATTCTTTACTTTAGGCGATTTAATTATCGCTGGCGTTAAATTGTTGGTGAGATAATGGAAAAAGAATGGTATGTAGTTAACACTTATTCAGGACATGAAAGTAAAGTTAAAGAAAAACTAGAGATGCGAGCTTCTAGTATGGGATTAGAAGATTATATCTTTAGAGTCGTTGTTCCTGAACAAACAGAAGTAGAATATAAAGATGGTATAAAAAAACAAAAAGTAAAGAAAATGTTTCCGGGATATATATTAGTGGAAATGATTATGACTGACGAAGCTTGGTTTGTCGTAAGAAATACCCCAGGAGTAACAGGTTTTATTGGTAGTAGTGGTAAAGGAGCAAAACCATTTCCCTTAACTCCAGCCGAAGTTGATAAAATATTAGGTTCAATGGGTATGAGTAGATTAGATATTGCTAACGAATTAAAAGTTGGCGATCAAGTTAAAGTAATCGAAGGACCATTTGCGAATATGTATGGTAAAATTACAAGTATTAATTTAGAAAAACAACAATTAGAAGTAGCTTTAGATTTATTCGGACAAGAAACAAATGTGGAATTAGAATTAACGCAAATTTCTAAAGCTTAAACTATTTACAAATCTAAAAAAAAGTGTTATTATTAATTCGCTATATATTTTATTATATAGATGTGGGAGATTGATTTTTTAGCGGATGATCATTATAACCACAACGCGAAAAATAAAATTAGGAGGTGTTTTCGTGGCAAAACAAATAGCAAGTAAAGTTAAATTACAAATTCAAGCAGGTAAGGCTACTCCAGCGCCACCAGTTGGTACTGTTTTAGGTCCCAAAGGAATTAATTTGCAAGAATTTTGTACAAAATATAACGATGCAACTAAAGATAAGATGGGCGATATTCTACCAGTTGAAATTACTATTTATGATGATAGAAGTTTCGATTTTGTAGTTAAAACCCCACCAGCTGCTTTCTTAATCAAAAAAGCTGCTAAAGTAAAATCTGGTTCAGCTAAAGGAAGTAAAGAAGTAGTTGGCTCTTTAACTAAAGATCAAGTTAAAGAAATCGCTGAAACTAAATTACCAGATTTAAATGCGAATACTTTAGAAGATGCAATTAAAATCATCGAAGGTACAGCTAAAAATATGGGAATTGAAATTAAATAATAAAGTATAAAGTGCTTTTACAAAATAAAGCATTATCATAGGGTGACCTATGTGGAAGGAAAAATCCGCTAGACCACATAAGGAGGTATAAAAATGAAGAAAGGTAAAAAATATGTTGAAGTAGCAAAATTAGTCGAAAAAAATAAATTATATTCTAAAGAAGAAGCAATTAATTTAGTTAAAAAAACATCAATAACTAAATTTGATGCTTCAGTTGAATTAGCAATGAATTTAAATTTGGATACTAAAAAAGCTGATCAACAATTAAGAGGTACTATTTGTCTACCAAATGGTACTGGTAAAACAAAAAAAATATTAGTTATTGCTAAAGGGCCAAAAGCGATTGAAGCTCGTGAAGCTGGTGCTGATTATGTTGGAGATACTGATTATTTAGAAAAAATCGAAAAAGAAAATTGGTTTGATTTTGATGTGTTAATCGCTACTCCAGATATGATGCCTCAATTAGGTAAATTAGGTAAAGTATTAGGACCAAAAGGTTTAATGCCAAACCCTAAAACTGGAACAGTAACTATGGATATTAGTAAAGCTGTTACTGAAGTAAAACAAGGACGTATCGAATATCGTA
>CALVVP010000027.1 GCA_944363895.1 uncultured Bacilli bacterium
CGACATAAGAGTCGACATATATATTATATATTTTGAAAAAATCGGTAACTGGTTGCTTACTTTCTAAATCACACAATCCTAATACTTCTTTTTCTTTTATCTTACTATTGAAATTTATATTTATTTGGATAGTCTTTATATTAAGGTCATATATATTTTTACCTTTTTCAGCTTGTGATAACATTATCTTAAATAAATATAATAAATTTCTAATTTTAGTCAAATTACCGAAATTAGAATTTAATTCAATATTGATATATTCATTTTTTGTTTTAATTAATAAATCTAATTTTTGGATTCGACTATTGATATTGTCTGTTATTAAGTTAGGATTTAAAATCGTTATTTCTTCGATTTCTTTATCGATTGTAAATTCGATTATTCTTTTTAAAATAGTATAAGCTTTTAAAACAACATACATAAAAACAACTTCACTTTTCGCAGTATAATATTTTGAGGTCATTTTAAATTCCTCCTTTTTTGTTTAAAATTCTCCTCTACTAGTTATATAGGCGAAAAGTTGGCGATTTCCTTTTTTTTTACCAAAAAAATTTAAAAAAAATGCAATTTCTTGCATTTTTTAATTAATAGTAAACAAATTATACATTTTATTGACATATTGTAATTTAATATTAGATTGTAATTTTAGTTATAGTTCTTTTAAATTTTTAATTTTTTCGGTATTTTTAAAATTTAATTTAGCAATATCTTTTAATTTATCAAAGCCATATTTATTGACGATTCTTAATCCTAATTCATCGACTTTATCACTAGCTCCTTTAATTAAAAATACGCCCAAACTTTCACCCAATTTATCAAATTCTTTTAAAAAGACAAAACGACTAATTAATGATGCACAAGCGACAGCTAAGCATTTATCTTCCGCTTTAGTAATAAAAGTAATATTTTTAACATAATTAGTTCCTTTTAAATAATTATAGTAAACATAAGGATTAGCAAATTGGTCAACCACCACATAATCAGCTTGATATTTATTTACCATCTTACTTAATACTTTATTGTGTAAAACAGCTTTTACCTTATTCATATTCATATCATAATTATAGTTTTCATTATATTCTTTATTACTTAAAATAATGCATTCATAAGGTATTTTTTTAATTATTTTAGGAACGATTTCTAATATTTTATCATCGGTTAATTTTTTAGAATCTTTAACGCCTAACTCTTCTAAAAAAGGAATATTATCTTTAGATACATAAGTAGCGGCAACAACAATTGGACCAAAATAATCCCCAGTTCCAACTTCGTCAGAACCAATCGTATTAGCATAATAAATTTTGGGGTCGATAAATTCTTTAACCTTTTCTTTTTTCTTTTTATCTTCACTATTAGTCATTTCTACTTTTTTCGTCGGGTTTAAATGCCTTTCCATTTCTTTCCACATATTCGCATCAATATCGGCGCTTCTTCCTTGAAAAACAGCTTTCCCAGAATTATATAAAGTGACGACGGTATCAGCTTCATCAGCTTGAAAAATAGCGTAATCAGGAGTCTTTGACCTTTTTTTATCTGCAAAATATTCGATCATTTTTTGTTTGGTATTTTCACTAACTTTTAATGTAATTGTCATAAATTTCACCTAGATATATTGTACCATATTTTAGTTTTAAAAGCTAACTAGAAATAGTTCCAATAACGATTGAAATATCGTTCCTTCTAATTGTTGTTGTAAATTAGATAAAATATCGTTAATATCTTCTTCTGTTAATTGCTCTATTTCAATATAATCATTAGAATTATTTATAGTTATGTCACTATTTTCATAGATTGTGGCATCGTTTAAAATTTCGATACTATAAGGATTATTTTCATTACCGAAAAATAAAGTGATATTTATATTAGCTGTGGTTTGATTTTCATCGATAATTATATTATTTTGTTTATAACTTAAACCTAAATAATCTTTAGCATTTGGCGTATCAAGATTAAAATTAATACTATTTTCATCAATCTTAAAATTTAAATTTAAAACTTCTCGATCGTCTTCAAAAAAACTAATATCAGTTATTGCATTTTCTCTTTTACCTTTAACATAATCATCACCAAGATAAATAATAAAGTTTTCTTGATTATTATCGAAAGTATAATTAAATATTGTTTTTTCTTCGCTAGCTAAATTATAACCAATAAAATTATCTTTTTTATCGGTATAAATAGTTATTGTCATATTAGTAAATTTTAGTTCATCTTTAGCTGAAATAAAACTACCATCACTTTGTAAAGTGTAGATATAGCCATTACTTTTAATGATTAATTCATCAATTTGATCATTATAAGTTATCTTGACTACTTCAGCATTCCCTAAATTGACCATTTCTGTTACTTCATCGATTGCAACCCCATCACTACAGATATCAAAATAATCAGAATCTAGTAAAGCTTTCATTGCCGATGTCGCACAATAATTATCGATGCCACTATAAATCATTTGAGCTTCAGACAATCCGACCGTTTCATTAACATAATTTAGCGTTGTTTCTTCTTTTAAATTATTAATTATATTTTCTTTAGAAGTATTAAATAAATTAGCTAAAATTTCAAGCAAATGGTCATCATTAACTAAATAATCCCTTATTTTTTCATAAGTTGCTTTATCAATTAAATAGTTATTAGCCATAACATTTATTTCTTGATTAACAATGGTTATTTTTTGTTTATTTTGACTAAAATTATCATCGATTAATGAATTATTAAAATATTCTAAAAATTTATCAATTAAATAAAAATAATCATCAAAAGTAACATCAAAAGTAATTTCTAAATTGTCCAAATTCATTAATTTAATTGGTCTATTATATAAATCATCAGATTCAAAAAACATTTCATTATTGATTATATATAACATGGTATCGATAATTCTTTTATCATTATTAGCTAAAGAAACAAATAAATCAAAATAATTGTGATCATATTCCCAAGTGGTATCTAATTTGTAATCATTAAGAACGGTTAATTCTGGAATATCCGTATGAAAACTAAAATGATTTTCAAAAGTCATTTTTTCCGCAATTTCTTCTTGTTTAGTTTGTTCACTAATTTCTCTAATTTTATCTTTTAAATTATCGATAGTAGTAGTAAATATTTCCTTTGCAGTCGTTTGGTTAAAAACAATAATTAAAATAACCGTTATAAAAACAATAATACCAATCAATATAATAATACTTAATGGTTTATTTTTAGTTTTAACATTTAAATTTTCATTCATAAATATGCTCCTATCTTTAATTATCTTAACACAACCACAAGATAAAGTCAAAGTTTTTTGAGTTATAAAGGAGGCTTGAAAAATAAAGAAATTTACGATATAATGAATGAGGTGATAGTATGGCATACAATGAGAGTTCAATAAAAATATTAGAAGGATTAGAAGCTGTTCGGAAGCGTCCTGGGATGTATATCGGATCGACCGATAAACGCGGCTTACACCATTTAATTTGGGAAATCGTCGACAATAGTATCGATGAAGTATTAAATGGTTTTGGTAAAAAAATAAAAATAATCTTACATGCTGATAATTCTGTTAGTGTTGAAGATGAAGGAAGAGGCGTTCCCGTTGGTATGCATGAATCGGGAATGAGTACCCCAGAGGTTATATACACCGTTTTACATGCAGGCGGGAAATTTGAGAATTCGGGTTATAAAGTATCTGGTGGACTACATGGCGTTGGGGCTTCAGTTGTCAATGCTTTAAGTAAATGGATGGAAGTAACAATTAAAAGAGATGGCTATACCTATTATATTCGTTTTGAAAATGGGGGAAAAGTAAAAATTCCGTTAAAAAAATTAGATAAAACTAGTAAAACTGGTACTAAAGTTAGATTTATGCCAGATGATACTATTTTTAATACAACCAATTTTTCTTTTACAACAGTATGTGAAAGAATGCAGGAATCAGCTTTTTTACTTAAAGGATTAACAGTTGAAGTAATCGATGAACAAGATAATAAACAAGAAGTATTTTGTTATGAAAATGGTTTAAAATCATTTGTCGAATATTTAAATGATGGCAAAAGTGAATTACATAAAGTGGTTCATTTTAATGGTACTAAAGATGGTATTAATGTCGAAGTCGCTTTTCAATATACCGATACTTATTCTGAAAATATCATTAGTTTTGCTAATAATGTCAAAACAACTGATGGTGGAACCCATGAAGTTGGTTTCAAAACCGCTTTAACCAGAGTATTTAATGATTATGCTAAAGCCAATGGTTATTTAAAGACCAAAGATAAAAATTTAGAAGGAACCGACACTAGAGAAGGATTGACAGCTATTATTAGTTTACAAATACCGGAAGCTTTATTACAATTTGAAGGGCAAACTAAATCCAAATTAGGTACACCGCAAGCGCGGCCAATTGTCGAAAGTATCGTCACCGAAAAACTACAATTTTTCTTAGAAGAAAATAAAGCTATTGCTACGGAAATATTAAACAAAATGGTTAAAAGTAAAATGGTTAGAGAAGCTGCTCGTAAAGCCCGTGATGAAGCGAGAAATGGTAAAGGTAAAAATAAAAAAGAGCAAGCTTTATCTGGTAAATTAACGCCAGCCCAAACTAAAAACCCTGATAAAAATGAGTTATTTTTAGTCGAGGGAGATTCAGCTGGTGGTTCAGCAAAACAAGGTAGAGATCGTAAATTTCAAGCTATTTTACCTTTAAGAGGAAAAGTTTTAAACTGTGAAAAAACAAAACTAGAAGAAATATTTAAAAACGAAGAAATCAATACGATTATTCATACTGTTGGTGCGGGTGTCGGTAGCGACTTTGAAATTAAAGATTGTAATTACGATAAAGTTATTATTATGACCGATGCTGATGATGATGGTGCTCATATTCAAATTTTATTATTGACTTTCTTTTATCGGTATATGAAACCATTAATTGAAAATGGTAAATTATATATTGCAATGCCGCCTTTATATAAATTATTTAATGGTAAAACAGTTTATTATGCTTGGACGGATGAAGAAAGAAAAACAATCCTAGAAAAAAGTAAAATAAAGTTAGAAACCCAACGTTATAAAGGATTGGGGGAAATGAATCCTGACCAATTATGGGAAACAACGATGGATCCTAATACGCGAAGTTTAGTTAAAGTTGATATCAATGATGTCGCTTTAGCAGAAAAACGAGTTAGTATTTTAATGGGTGATAAAGTTGAACCAAGAAAAGAATGGATCGAAGAAAATGTCGATTTTACTTTACAGGATGATTATCAAAAATGAACTATTTAATCTTAAAAAGAATATTGGATATAATTTTAGCTATATTACTAATTATTTTAACTTTACCACTTTTAATAATTGTTTTATTAATTACCTTATTTAATCTTGGGCTACCTTTAATTGATATTAGAATACCAAGAGAAGGAAAAAATAAAAAACCATTTTATATGTATAAAATAAGAACTAGAATTTATGACCAAGATGGTAATAGTCGCTATAATAAATTAAGTAAATTTATCGATAATACTGGTTTAAATGAATTACCGCAACTTTTCAATATTTTAAAAGGTGATATGTCTTTTATCGGGCCAAGAGCCTTTATTTGTGGTGAGAAATTACCCGAAGGTGAAATAAGTCCGAAACGATATATGGTTAAACCAGGATTAATCAGTTTAGCCCAAGTTTATGGCGGAAGAAAGTTAAGTTATAAAAACACTTTAAAATGTGATATCGAATATTATGATCATTTAAGTTTATGGTTTGACAGCAAAATATTTTTTAAATCGTTAAAACCGATTTTAAAAAGAATATTAGGTAGGTGAATTATGCAAGAAATATTAAAAAAAATATATGATTATTCATTAGAGGATATAATGGGTGAAAGGTTTGCTAGGTATGCGAAAACAATTATTCAAGATCGCGCTTTACCCGATGTTCGCGATGGTTTAAAACCAGTTCAAAGAAGAATTTTATACACTATGTATCAAGGAAAAAATACTTATGATAAACCATATCGTAAATCAGCTAAAACTGTCGGTGATGTGATGGGACAGTACCATCCTCATGGGGATTCTAGTATTTATGATGCAATGGTTAGAATGAGTCAGTGGTGGAAACAAAATACGATTTATATTGATATGCATGGGAATAATGGTTCAATGGATGGTGATCCACCAGCCGCTTATCGTTATACCGAAGCAAGACTTTCTAAAATCAGTAATGAACTATTAAAAGATATTAATAAAGATACAGTTATTATGACTTACAACTATGACGATACTTTATTTGAACCAACCGTATTACCCGCTAAATTTCCCAATCTTTTAGTTAATGGTTCTAACGGTATTAGTGCGGGATATGCCACTAATATCCCCCCTCATAATCTAGGCGAAGTAATCGATGCAACGATTAAAAGAATCGATAGTCCTAATTGTCATTTAGATACCATTTTAGACATTGTTAAAGGACCAGATTTTCCAACTGGAGGCATTGCTTGTGGTAAACAAGGTATTATCGATGCCTTTACTACTGGTCGTGGTAAGGTGATTGTTAAATCAAAATATGAAGTTGTTAAAACTAAAGGTAAAGACCAAATTATTATTACCGAAATTCCTTTTGATGTTAATAAAGCTAGTTTAGTTAAAAAAATTGACGAAATTAGAATTGATAAAAAAGTTGAAGGTATTGCCGAAGTAAGAGATGAATCCGATTTAGAAAATCCCGAGACAATTGTGATCGATTTAAAAAAAGATGCTAATAGTGAATTGATTATCAACTATTTACTTAAAAACACTGACTTACAAATATCTTTTAATTATAATATGGTGGCTATCGTTAATAATCGGCCAATGACCTTAGGAATCTTACCGATATTAGATGCTTATATTAACCATCAAAAAGAAGTAATTCTTAAAAGAACGAAATTTGATTTAGACCACGCTTTAGCTGAGATGCATATCGTTGAAGGTTTAATTAAAGCCTTATCCATTTTAGATGAAGTTATCAAAACAATTAGAAGTTCCAAAAATAAAAGTGACGCTAAAGATAATTTAGTTAAAGAATACCAATTTACCGAAAAACAAGCTGAAGCAATCGTTATGTTACAATTATATAAATTAACTAATACTGATGTTACCGAATTGTTAGAAAGAAAAGACAATTTAAAACTCATGATTGAATTTTTAGAAAGTATTTTAAACGATGAAAATAAGTTAAAAAATGTGATGAAAGATGAATTAAGAAATATTAAAAAAGAATATGCTACTCCTCGTAAAACGACAATTGAAGATGAGGTAAGTGAAATAAAACTTGATACAACTTCGATGATTGCGAAAGAAGATTGTATTGTCGTGGTTACTCATCAAGGTTATGTTAAAAGAGTATCATTAAGAAGTTATAATGCTAATGAAGAAGAAACATTAGTTAAAGAAAATGATTATGTCATTGGTCTATATCAGATGAATACTTTAGATACCTTATTATTATTTACTGATTTAGGTAATTATTTATATGTTCCTGTTTATGAAATACCTGATTTAAAATGGAAAGAATTAGGCAAACATATTAGTAATATTATTAAAGTAAATGGTGAAAACATTATTAAAAGTATCCCTGTCTATGACTTTAATAAAGATTTTTATATTACTTTATTTAGTAAAGATGGTTTAGTTAAACGAACTAAATTAAATGAATTTAAAGTAACGAGATATTCTAAACCAATGAGTTGTATGAAATTAAAAAATAACGATAAAGTTGTTAGTGTAAGTGATGACTTGGGTGATGAAGTATTTATTGCTACTAAAAATGGTTATGGATTAAGATATAAAACTAGTGAAATATCCGTAGTTGGTATTAAAGCTAGTGGCGTTAAAGCGATTAATTTAAAAGATGATGAAGTTGTTAGTGGTATTTTATTTAATAATACTGATTATGTCACTATTATTACTGCTAATGGAACAGGTAAAAGAGTTAAAATAATTGAATTTGAATTATCGACTCGAGCTAGACGCGGTGTCTTATTAGTAAGAGATGTTAAAACTAATCCTTATCATATCTTAAAAGCATTTATCAATGTTAAAAAAATAGGTATTTTAACTAATGATATAAACTATATGAAAGTAACCGAATTACCAATTGTCGATCGTTATTCAACCGGAACCGTTATTAATAAAAAAGGCATTATTGATTGCTTTGAAGAAGTATCTTTGACTAAAGATAAAAAAGAAGAACCAATTATTGAAGAAGAGATAATTGATATCTCTTTAGATGATGTTGATGAAAAAATATTGACCATCGATGATTTTTTAGATGATTTTAAAATATAAAGGAAGATTTAAATGAATAAAGAAACAATAATTGCCATCAGTTTTGATGAAAAAGATGATTATATTAATCAATTTAATAATAATAAATTATCTAATAGTTTAAGTAACTATATTTTAGAAGAATGTCGTGGTAAGTCTTTAGCTAATCGCATTACATTGAATGTTAAAACTAATTTTAAAATTTCTGTTCAAGAAAAAGAAGAATTTATTAAAATGGTTCATGAAAATTATAAAACTGATTTAGAAGAATATACTTTGGTTTTAAAACATTCTAATTTAAAGAAAATCCTTATTTTCTTTATCGGTATTGTTTTAATATATTTAGCTTATTTTAATGATATTGTTAGTAATAAAGTTATATCAGAAGTTATCTTAGTCATTGGTTGGGTCGCTATTTGGGAAGCTGCTTATACTTGGCTTTTTGAAAGTAACGAAAATCGAATTAAAATCAAAAGATTAAAACAATTAGCTAAATGTCAAATAAATTTCATATAAAATTTGAAAAAACTATTGTCAAACAAAGAATAATGTTGTATAATTAATCTTGTCAGCAGATGACAAGGTTATGCCTGAGTGGCGAAATTGGTAGACGCACAGGACTTAAAATCCTGCGGAAGTCAAATTCCGTGCCGGTTCAAGTCCGGCCTTAGGCACCATTAATAAATTATCCGAACTTCATAATTGATAGTTCG
>CALVVP010000028.1 GCA_944363895.1 uncultured Bacilli bacterium
TGGAAAAATAACATTGATGTTGAAGATTTTATTTTAAACAACTATAAAGAATATTTGGGCGATGATTCATTTTTAGAAGATATAAGCGATAAGACAAAAGTTATTATCGATAAAATAAATCAATTAACTAAAGAAGAATTACAAAAAGGTGTTTTGGATGTCGAAACTAAAATAATATCAGGAATTGATAATTTCGAACCAGGTTATATTGATAAAGATAATGAAGTAATAGTTGGCTTACAAACTGATCAACCGTTAAAAAGAATTGTCAATTTATACGGTGGTATTAGAATGGCTCATAATGCTTTAGATGCTTATGGTTATAAATTAGATGAAACTATTGATCGACATTTTAAAGAATTTAGAAAATCGCATAATGATGGAGTTTTTGATGCTTATACTGAAGAGATTAGAAGAGCAAGAAAAGCGGGTTTATTAACTGGTTTACCAGATGCTTATGGTCGAGGAAGAATTATTGGTGATTATCGAAGAATCGCTTTATATGGAATTGATTATTTAATTGAACAAAAACAACAGGATTTCAAAGAAATTAAAGATATAAATGAAGAAACAATTAGATTAAGAGAAGAAGTAAGTGAACAAATTAAAGCTTTAAATGAAATAAAAAGCATGGCTTTAAAATATGGATTTGATATATCTAAACCAGCTGCTAATGCTAAAGAAGCGACCCAATGTTTATACTTTGGTTATTTAGCCGCCATTAAAGAAAATAATGGAGCAGCTATGAGTTTAGGTAGAACTTCGACTTTTTTAGATATTTATATTGAAAGAGATTTAGAAAAGGGAATCCTAACAGAAAAAGATGCGCAAGAAATAATTGATCAATTTATAATAAAATTAAGAATTGCTAGACATTTAAGAACTCCTGAATATAATGAATTATTTGCTGGAGATCCTACTTGGGTAACTGAATCAATTGGTGGCATGGCTTTAAATGGTAGAAGTTTAGTTACTAAAAATAGTTTTAGATATTTACACACTTTAATTAATTTAGGCTCTTCTCCAGAACCAAATTTAACAGTTTTATGGTCAAATAATTTACCAGAAAACTTTAAAAAATATTGTGCGAAAATATCAATTTTAACTGATGCGATTCAATATGAAAACGATGATGTGATGCGTCCAATTTATGGTGATGATTATGCTATCGCTTGTTGTGTATCAGCTATGAAAGTTGGTAAACAAATGCAATTCTTTGGTGCGCGCTGTAATTTAGCTAAATCACTATTATATGCGATTAATGGTGGTATTGATGAGATAAGTGGAGCTTTAGTAGTCGAAGGAATCGATAAAATTACTGATGAAATCTTAGATTACGAAACCGTAAAAAAAGCTTATGATAATATGTTAGAAAAAATAGCGCAAACTTATGTTGATGCCATGAATATTATTCATTATATGCATGACAAATATGCTTATGAAAAATCACAAATGGCTTTACATGATACTAATGTTGAACGGTTAATGGCTTTTGGTGTAGCGGGATTATCAGTGGCTGCTGATTCTTTATCAGCTATTAAATATGCTAAAGTAAAACCTATTAGAAATGAAAATGGTATTGCTATCGATTTTGAAATCGAAGGTGATTATCCTAAATATGGTAATGATGATGACCGTGTCGATAGTATTGCTGTTGCTATTGTTAAAAAGTTTATTCAAGAATTAAGAAAGCATCCTCTTTATCGCCATGCGATTCATACCTTATCAGTATTGACAATCACATCTAATGTCGTTTACGGTAAAAAAACAGGTTCAACACCTGATGGCCGTAAAAAAGGTGTACCGTTTGCTCCAGGAGCTAATCCAATGCATGGGAGAGATGCTAATGGCGCTTTAGCTAGTTTAAATTCAGTCGCTAAGATTCCTTATAAAGATGTTTGTCAAGATGGTATTTCTAATACATTTTCAATTGTTCCTACTGCTTTAGGACATAGCGAAGAAGAACAAATTACTAATTTAATTAACTTATTAGATGGTTATTTTAAACAAGGTGCTCATCATTTGAATGTTAATGTGTTAAATAGAGAAATGTTAATAGATGCAATGGATAATCCTGATAAATATCCTAATTTAACAATCAGAGTATCTGGTTATGCGGTTCGTTTTAATCGATTAAGCAAAGAACAACAATTAGAAGTAATTTCAAGAACCTTTCACGAGGCTATTTAATGATTGGTTATATTAATTCAATCGAAACAATGGGATTAGTTGACGGACCAGGAATTAGATTTGTTGTTTTTATGCAGGGTTGCCATTTAAGATGTTTATTCTGTCATAATCCAGAAACCTGGAAATTAAATACCGGTTTAGAAATAACTTCCGATGAATTAATAAAAAGAATTTTAAAATATAAAAACTATTTTGGGGAAGAAGGGGGCGTTACTTTCTCTGGTGGTGAACCTTTAATCCAAACTGATTTTTTAATCGATATATTAAAAAAATGTAAAAAAAATTACATCCACACTTGTTTGGATACGGCGGGATTTGGCGGTACCAATAATGAAGAAGTGTTGAAATATACTGATTTAGTCATGATGGATATTAAAGCATTAGAGCCTGATAAGTATTTTAAATTAGTTGGGCAGAGAATTGAACAATCTTTAGAATTTTTAAACTTATGTCGTCGTTTAAAAAAAAGATTGTGGATTAGACAAGTAATAATTCCTGGTATTAATGATAATGAAGATTATATTAGGAAATTAAAAAACTTTTTAAAAGATTATGAAGTCGAAAAGGTAGAGTTTTTACCTTATACAACGATTGGTATACCTAAATATGAACAATTAAACATACCTTATCGATTAACAGCAACTCCAGCTATGGATAAAGAAAAATGTGAAGAATTATACAAATTATATCAATCAATATAATTTGTTATTGCCCTATGGCCAAGTGGTAAGGCGACGGACTCTGACTCCGTTATTCATTAGTTCGAATCTAATTAGGGCAGCCACGAGTGATTAGCTCAGTTGGTTAGAGCGCTACGTTGACATCGTAGAGGTCGTAGGTTCGAGTCCTATATTGCTCACCAGATTGTTATAACTCTACACATTGTGTAGTTTGAATACATGATAATAATTCATGTATTTTTGTTTGGGATAATTAAACAAAATGGTTGAAAAAAAATAAAAAATATTATATAATTTATTTAGAATAAAGGTGGTTAAGCTATGATACTAAGAAAACCTTATGCATTTTTTATCAAACATTTTAAACTAATACATATCATATTAGCTGTTTTAGCTTGCTATTCAATTTATCGGACTAAATTATTATTAGACTTTTTCAATGAATATAGTTCGACAATTATCAATGTTCAAGGACAAGATTTAATTACCCCATTATTACCTGGATTATATCAAGCTATACCTTTATTAATAATTGCTTTAGCCGTTGTTGTTTTAGTGGTTATGATTGTCAAAAAGAAGCCTTATCTATTTTATATAATGACAATTGCAATTTTTATTTATACATTAGTAATTATTCAAGCTTCTCATGTAATATTAATGGATTTAACGGAATCACTATTAGATGCAAGAACCATTATGTTGGTTCGAGATTTGATTACGGTATCTTTTATAGCACAGCTTTTAATTGTGACCATAATTATAATTAGAGCAACAGGCTTTGATGTTAAAAAGTTTGATTTTCAAACCGATTTAAAAGATTTAGAAATAAATGAAGAAGACCGCGAAGAAGTAGAAGTTCAAATTAAATTTGATGCTAATAAAAATATCCGGGGCATAAGAAGAAGAATTAGATTTTTAAAATACGCTTACAAAGAAAATAGATTAATATTTAATTCCATCTTTGCTTTGGTTGGTGTTGGTGTTATTTCTCTAATCTTTTTCGTTAGTTTTAATCAAGAAAAAATAATTGAACAGAATATTTATTTTTCTGGCAATAATTTTTCACTTAATTTAGTTAATAGCTATTTAGTTAATACTGATTACAAAGGACAAGTAATAGATGAAGATTATTATTATTTACTACTGAAGATAAGAATCAAAAATAATACTAGCCGTAATCTAACTTTGGATATTGCGACAACTAAAATATTAATTGACAATTATGTTTATACACCGACGATTGAATATCGCGATAGTTTCTTTGATTTTGGTGAAGTTTATCAAAGTGAAAATATCGGTTCTGAATACGAAGATAAAGTTTTAATTTATCAAATTCCTAAAGAATTAATCAATAAAGAGATGATTTTTTCCTTCGTCGATAAAAATATTACTGATGAAGAAGGCAATTTTCAAACTACTAAAGTTAAAATTAATTATGTTGATTTGACAGGTATTGCCTCTTTAGAAAGAGTAAATATTAATAATGAATTACAGTTAGATGAAAGTATTTTACCAGATTATAAAATTAATATTACCGCTTATGATATTCAAGACCAATATAAATTAAGATATAATTTTTGTATCAATGATGAATGTTTTGAATCATACGAATATATTAAGCCAGAAATAACTAGTAATTACGATAAAACCTTATTAAGAATAAGAGGAACATTAGAAAAAGAGACAAGTATTTCCGGTATTTATGATTTATATGATTTCATCGAAAATTTTGGAATATTATCTTATACTATCGATGGCGAAAAAAAATATCAAAATATTCAGTTTAAAGAAGTTACTAGTAAAAGATTAAGAGAAGAAAATATTTATTATATTGAAATTTTAGAAGAAGTTAAAAATGCTTCAAATATTTCATTTATCTTTACAATTAGAAATAAAAATTACGAATATATTTTAAAATAATATTTCAAAAATAATAACAATATGTTATAATTAAATAATGGAGGAGTAAAATGAGAAAAATAATTATTATATTTGTCTTGCTATTACTTATTCCAATTACTAAAGTAGAAGGAGCTTGGTGTAGTTTTAGTGAAATTGCTCGTTTAAAAAAAATAGCTTCTAATGTTAATGCTAGCTATGATTATATTGAAAATGGCACATCAGTCATTTTTGAAGTTACTTTAACTAATTTAAACCCTGAATTATACTTTGTCGATTCGACTTCTTCTACTCAATATAATTATACTAGTGATGAAATAAAAATATCTAACTATGAAAGTGGACAAACTATCAGCTATGTTTTTTACCCGGTCGACGCTAATTGTAGCGATGAACCATTATATACTGTTAGAGTGGTATTACCGACTTATAATCAATATTATCGCGATGAAATTTGTGAAGGAATCGAAAACTATAGCTTGTGTCAAAAATGGTCTAGTCATAATTTAAGTTATGCTACTTTTGTTGAAAGAGTTACTAATTATAAAAATAGCTTAATTGTACCAGAACCACCAATAGAAGAACCTCCAACACCGGAAGAAGTAACGGTTGTTCAACTAATTGTTAATTTTCTGTTAGATTACTATATTTATATAATTATTGTATTATTATTAGCTTTAGCTTGTATTTTAGCAATTAGAAAAAAAGATGATATTTATAGTTAAAAGGAGGTAATGTTGTGAAAGAATCGTTTTGGGGAACAGCTATTGTCGCCATTGGTGTAGTTGCTATCTTTTTCATCTTATTTTTTCAATCAGTTACTAATACTGATGAACATAACTATCATTTATTAAAAGAAGCGACAGAAGCGGCAATGTTTGATGCTTTAGATTTGGCTGCTTATCGCGAATCTGGCATAATTCGAATCGATCGTGAAAAATTTGTGGAAAATTTTTTAAGAAGATTTGCAGAAAGTGCCGTTTTGTCTAGTACATATGAAATTAAAATCTATGATGTCAATGAACAACCTCCGAAAGTAAGTTTACAAGTTAGCAGTTCTGAATCAACTAGTCTTACCGGAGATATTTATGAATTTGACATTGTTAATAGATTAGATGCTATTTTAGAAGTACCATATAAGGAATAGAAAGGAATGGAATTTTATGAATAATATTTTAGTATCGTTAAAAAAGTTTATTACAAATAAAAATACTGTTACAGTTATTGGGGTAATTGTTATTTTAGGATTACTTTATTGGGGGTATAATTCAACAATTCAGTCACAAGTTCAGCCAGTTAGAGTACCAGTAGCAACACAAACAATTCAACCGAGAACATTAATTACGGATGACATGGTTACTTATATTGAAATGCCTTCTGTATCTGTTAGTTCTAATGTATTGCGTAATGCGAGTTTAATCGTTGGTAAATATACCGATGTCAATACGGTTGTTCCTAGTGGCAGTATGTTTTACAGTGATGTCCTAATCGAAGAAGATGAATTACCTGATTCGGCTTTTACCGCTGTTAAAGATGGTGAAAGACCATATAACTTAGCAGTTACTGTTGCTTCAACTTATGGAAATTCTATTTTCCCAGGTAATAAAATTGATGTTTACATGAAAGCTGTCGATGAAAATGGTTTGATTATGGTTGGCCGTTTATTAGCTAAAGTTGATGTTTTAGCGGTTAAAGATAGTTCAGGAAATAATGTTTTTGAAGATTCTTCAACTACGCGTACACCATCTACTTTGTTATTTGGAGTACCAGAAGATGTGTTTATTCTATTGAAAAAAACTGAATATTTAAATACACAAGGAGTTGAATTATTCCCAGTTCCATATGGCGGTACTGCACCAATCGAAGGTGATTTAACTGTCGATCGTGAAGAATTAGTTGATTTCATCGAAAGTCATACTGTAACATTTAGTAGTTCAACGGATGATCCTAGTGGTATTTTACCTGGACAAACAACGGATGATAGTGTAGTTGGGACTGAATAATTATGAATGATAATTTGTTTTCCCAAATTGATTTTGGACCATTATCTGAGTATTTAGCTAATGATGATATTACCGATATTTCTTATGGTAATAATGGACAAATTCATTTAAAAACTTTGTCACGTGGTATTTTTAGAGTGGAAAATCCCAATATTAATAATGCAATGATGGAAAAGTTGGCTTTTCAATGTTCGAATGTTATGGGTAAATCTTTTAATGCAGCACATCCTTTTCTTGACTCGGAGAGCGCTGAATTACGTATGAATTTTATTCACGATTCGGTTGCTACTAATGGCATTGCTTGTGTTATTCGTAAAACACCTGCCAAAATAAGATTAGAAAAAGATAAAATTATTGCTGATAAATATATTACTTTGGATGTTCATGACTTTTTAGTTCAATGTGTTTTAGCGCACTGCAATATTATGGTTTGTGGTGAAACTGGTTCCGGGAAAACTGAGTTTGTTAAATATTTAGCTTCGAAGACTAAAGAAGATGAAAAAGTTATCACAATTGAAGATACATTGGAACTTCACTTGGATAAAATTTTCCCGCATCGTGATATTGTCGCGATGAAGACAAATAATGTTGCTTCATATAGTGATGTTTTGGTTGCTTGTATGCGTCAGAACCCTAAATGGATTTTGTTGTCCGAAGTTCGTAGTGCGGAAGCGGTTATGGCAGTTCGTAACTCAATTTCTTCAGGACACTATATTTTATCAACAATCCATGCTGATAAAGCTGCTTCTATTCCTAATCGTATGTATAGTTTGTTGGAAACTAATCAAGAAATCGATCAATTTTTAAAATCTATTTATCGTTATATTCAATTAGGGGTTTTAGTTAGAGGTCGCCAAGATAAAGAGACAAAACGATTTGTTCGGGAAATTGGTGAAGTAACAGAATTTTATGTTACGGAAGATAACGAAGCTAAATATAATATTATTTATCGGAAAACTCCTGAAGGTCAAATTTATCGTAAAAATCCAAGTAAATATTTAATCGATTATATTGAGGGTCAAGGTGTTAGTTTACCAGCTGGTTTTATTAATCCAGCTTATGATCAAAAAACTACTTCGAATGTAAATCCTACTCAAACTAATGTGCAACCTCAAGCACAGGTAAATAATCAACCTAATATTAATCCACAACCAAATTTAACTATGCCGGCTTAAAAGTAAAAGGAGGTATAATATGACAACTACGATTTTCGTCATTATAGCTATTATTCTTTTATTTATTTTTGTCTATCGTATTAATACGGGAGATAGCGTTTATAAATTTATCACTAATCAAGCTTCAACTATTTATGAACGATATGCTCCATATTCTTTTAAAATAGTCAGAGAAAAAGTAAAAGAATTAGGTCAAGAATATACACCGCGCCAATATGCCATTCAAATTGCCGTATTTGCGGTTGCTTCTGCTGTTGTTTCTTATTTATATTTTTATAATTTAGTATGGTGCATTGTTTATATTCTAGCTTCAGTTTTAGTTATCCCTTATTTAGCTTATCTACGTTGTAAACGTTTATATAGTGAGTTTATCTTTGAACAGATTCAAGTATATACAACTAATACAATTATGGAATTTGCGACAACTCAAAGTTTCGTCAAGTCATTAGAAGGAGTTTATGAATCTGGCGTATTAGAAGATCCAGTTAAAAGTGATATTAAAACGATGATCGATATGGCTTATCGTAATGGGACGATTACCGAATCAATCGATTTTATGAATGAAAAATACGATTATTATATCGTTAGAAATATGCATCAATTATTCTTACAAATTACTAATGAAGGAGCGCGTGATGCTTCGGAATCATTAGAAAATATGTCACAGGATATCGATATGTTAGTTGAAGGGGTTTATCGTGACCGAATTGACCGAGCAACTTTTCATAAGAAATTCTTACAATTTGGAATTGTCTTATATTTAATGGTCATGTTGGTACAATTTTTATTAGGTACTGAGACATATATCGAAATGTTAAAAATATGGTATGTTCAGCTATTGTTACACATTATTATATTGATTAATACCTATTTCTTATTAGCTGGAGAAAAATTTTATAATGAGAATGTGGGGGCTGAATAATGATATTTTTAATTATTGCTGTTATCTTGTTTTTTATCGTTATTTATAATAAGATAATCGAACCTGATCAATTTATAAGAGACACGCAGGGAATCTTTAAGTTTTTAATTGAATCAGATTATGAATTTTTATTAAAATTAAAATATGGTTCGGATGTCGATGTCAGTAAAATGTTTGGTCAACGAGTTCGTAATGGCTTAATTGCGATGGTAGCGATGTTTTTCTTATTTCTTTCGCAAATGCAATTTGTTTATGTCTTATTTTGTGTAATTGTAGGGTTTGTCGTTTTCAAACAACCTTATAGTTCTTTAAAATCATATTATAAAAAAAATCTTCATCACATCAATTTGATGTTACCTTATTATTTGAAAAGTTTGGAAATTTTAGTCCAACACTATACTGTTCCAGTAGCTTTATCCCGTTCTATCGAACAAGCTCCGGAAATATTCAAACCAGGTCTAAGAGATTTAGTGGCCAAAATTGAAGCTGGTGATATGACTGTTGATCCATATATGGAATTTGCTAAAGATTATCCTGTTCGCGATTCGATGCGAATGATGCGTTTATTATATCGTTTGAGTTTAGGTAATCAAGATCGAAAACAGGAACAATTATTAATGTTTTCAAGAACTGTATCAAATTTGCAAAATAAATCACGGGAACAAAAATATGCCGAAAGATTATCGGCGATGGAACAAAGAACGATGGTTATGTTGTTTGTGACCGGTGGTGGAATTATGTTATTAATGTTATTATCAATGATGATGATGATGAATTATTGATAAAATAAATAAAATGTGTTATACTATAAACAGTAAGGTGGTGAGAAGATGAAGGAAGCAGCTGGAGAAGCAAATATGACAGTTATTACTATTATTTTAATTGGTGTTATTGCAGCCATTGCTATACCTATTGTTAATAATGCGATGAAATCAACGCAAGCTAAAAGTTGTTGTTCTAATGTTGGGGGTGTTTGGGCTAATAATACTTGTCAAACATCACATACCGATGCAACTGTACCATCAGGGTATACTGACTGTATAAATGAAACAGGAGGTTAATAGTTATTGACTTAGTGTGAGGTGATATAATGAATAGCCCGATTGGACATACATTTATTTATAATATTGTTATTTTATTTGTAATAATAGTTTTTGCTTTTATATCAGGAACATT
Organism: uncultured Bacilli bacterium; assembly: GCA_944363895.1. Lineage (GTDB taxonomy): Bacteria > Bacillota_I > Bacilli_A > RF39 > UBA660 > Faecisoma. Next base: position 10,046 of record CALVVP010000028.1, read on the forward strand.
AAGTTATTATAAGGCTTTTAAAGTAAATAATCGAATTGTTCATGCCATCGAGAAATTTGAAGGATATAATCCTTTTTCGAAAGAAGAAATCGAAACGGTTTTGGGTAATTTGGGATATTCATTACAAAGTGCTAATTGTAGGGAAGAATATAAAGGGATGCATTTAGTTTCCATTGGTGAAAACTATCGTTATTGTATTTATATCGATCCGGAAAATCCTAAATCTGGAGAATACTACAATTATGGCGTTTTAACTTACATGAATTTAGACTTACCTGTTATCAATATGATTAATATACCAATATTTACAAGAACAAACCTTATATATAAGTTTACAAGGGACGAATCGTTATAATGGTTCGTTTTTACTTTACAAAAGACTTGTAGTATTTTTTAAATTATAGTATAATTATAACTAGAGTAAGGAGGGAAAATATGAAGGAAGCAATAGGAACATCGATGATATTTAACTTGGTAATGCTTTTTGTAGGCGTTTTTATTGCTCTTTATGTAGGAACAATTGCTTACTCCAAAGGATTTAAAGTTAGAAACAGATTAATTGATATCATCGAAAAATATGAAACGTATAATGATTCTGCTCGGCAAGAAATCGAAGAAAATTTATCTTCTATCGGTTATCAAATTGTCGATCGGGAATGTCCTAGTCGTGATAATGCTGTAAATGTCGATAATGATAGTAATTATCGTTATTGCATATATCGATATACGACCACTAAAGGAGATTATTATGGTGTAACAGTATTTATACATTTCGATTTACCGCTTATTGGGAATTTCTTAGAGTTTCCTTTATATGGTGAGACAAGAATTTTATTCGATAAAAATGAGGTGGAAGGATAATGAATGTAATTATTGCAAATCAAAAAAAAGAATTGTTGACAAATTTGAATATCGATGTGATTAAATCGATCGAAGGACAGTATGATGTTGATGAATTAATTAGTATGTTTAAAAACTTTTATTATCAGAGAATGATTTTAGATATTACCGCTTTAAAAGATTATACCGATATTAGAGTTTTACAAAAATTATCTATTTCTTTAGATATGGATAAGGTTATTTTATTATTAGATGATAGTGAAGAATCTTCTTCACCAAGTTATTTGTCTAAATTAATATCAATGGGTATTTATAACTTTACGCGTAATGTTGAAGGAATTATGTATTTATACAATAATCCAAATAGTTATCGTGATGTTGCGCAATATCATCAAATTGATGCCCAAGATGGGGAACAAATTATCTATCAAGGGGTCGAAGCTAATTACTGCCGGGTAATTGGGGTTAAGAATGTTACTGACCAAGCAGGAGCTACTACTTTTTGTTATATGATGGTAAAACAATTGAAGAAAAATTATAATGTCATTGGTGTCGAAGTTGATTCAAATGATTTTAATTATTTTAATGATAAATCTCTACATAGTGTCAATAGTCGTGAATTAGGACATTTTATTGAAAGAAATAATGATAAAGATGTGATTATTATCGATGTTAATAAAAGTCCAACTGCAATGGGATTAGTTCAAGAAATCGTCTATTTAGTTGAACCAACAGTTATTAAACTTAATAAATTGATGAATATTAAAAGGAATGCTTTTAAAGAGTTATCAGGTAGAAAGCTTGTTTTAAATCAAAGTTTACTTAGTTCGAAAGATGTTTTAGAGCTTCAATATGAAGCAAGAGCTAAATTTTTCTTTAACATGCCACCTTTAAATGAAAGAGATTCAAATATTATGATTATGGATACTTTTTTAGCTAAAATGGGATTTTTAAAACAACAAAGTGAAGTTGAAGAAGAAAAAAGAAAAAAAATATTTGGCTTGTTTTAGGTGAATTATGAAAAAATTATGGATTATATGTTTAATATTTAGTTTGTTTTGGAATATTGATTTTGTTAGTGCTGAAGATGATCCATGTGGTTGTAATAGATATGAACAAGGCACAGCAGCTTATTTTCACTGTCTTGAAAATTGTCAAGTCGATGATTCAAATACGGAAACTAATACTTATTCTAAAATTGTTTGTAATGGTGTGAGTATTCCTTATGTCGCTGCCCAAATTACAAGTATTGTTATCGATATTTTAAAAATTGCGACTCCCTTAATTATTGTTATTTTTGGGATGATTGATCTTACTAAATCGGTGATTGCTTCGAAAGAAGACGATGTTAAAAAGGGCTGGCATACTTTTATTAAGCGTTTAATTGCTGGTGCTTGTGTGTTTTTGGTTTTCTTTGCTGTGGAAATCATTATTGGTTTAGTAGCTCCGAGAGGAGAAAATCAAAATATGTGGAGTTGTGTTGATTGTTTTGTCAATGGAAATTGTTCAAATATCATGCGATAAATTGACAAAGCATAAAAATTGTAGTATTATTTAATTTAGATGAGGAGGATTTTATATGTTTATACTAGATACTATATCATGCGGCTTTAATGCAAATGGGGATCCACTTTTAGTCATGGACAGTATGATTCCTAATTTAATTTCAACAATTATTAATATTATTAAAATAGCTGTACCTATTTTATTAGTTATTTTTGGTATGTTGGATTTAGGTAAAGCTGTTATGGCTCAAAAAGAAGATGAAATAAAAAAAGGTCAACAAACATTTGTCAAGAGATTAATTGCTGCAGTAATTGTCTTCTTAGTTATCTTTGTCGTTCAAATTGTGATTGGCTTAGTAGCTCCGAGAGGGGAAAATGCCGATGTTTGGAGTTGTTTTGACTGCCTTATTAATGGTACAACTTCAAATAATTGTGAACCATATAGTGATTAATTTTAAAAAAGATATTTATTATCTTTTTTTTTTATGTTATAATGTAGTATGAGAGAAACTTTTTTTAAGGGATTGGGATATTTATGGTAACATGGCTAATAGATGTAGCTCGTTCATTATTTTTTGCAATCGATGGTATTATTTATTCATTTATTGCAACTGTTTATAATTTATTTGTCGATATTGCGGAAACATCAATTTTTACTGAAGAAGTTATTGATTTATTTGCATCGAAAGTGTATGCACTTTTAGGCATTTTTATGCTTTTTAAAGTGTCTTTTTCGATACTTTCATATATCGTTAATCCTGATGACTTTTTAGATAAATCTAAAGGCTTTAGAAAATTAGTTAGTAATATAATTATTACCCTTACTTTATTAATCGCTACTCCTTGGATATTTAGTCAAGCGATGGAAATCCAAAGAATTATTTTAAGAGATAATATTATTGGAAAAATCTTTTCGACTTCCGAAATAAATACCAGTGCTGTGACTGATCCGGGGAACACGATGGCTTATGAAACACTTAAAGCTTTTTTTCACTTAGATACCGATACCTATCCTGAATGTGAAGAAATTGAAGAAGCATCAGATGCAGAAATTAATAATTTGAGTGGCGAACTTGAAACATGTATGGAAAACGCTTTTAATGGCGAAAAAGAAGCTTTTATAGCTGCTGCTCAAATTATTCGGTATGCTCATCAAACTAATAGTATTTCTATTTACACGAGCGCTAATTTTGTCAATCAAAAAACCGCATCTGATGATTATGCTGTTGATTATATCTTTTTGATTTCGACTTTAGCTGGTGGGGCAATATGTTTATTATTGATTGTTTTCTGTTTTGATATTGCCGTCAGAAGCGTTAAATTAGGCTTTTTAAGAATGATTGCCCC
>CALVVP010000029.1 GCA_944363895.1 uncultured Bacilli bacterium
AATTTTCAAGGAAAGATTTAGATAAATTAACTGATTTTATTAAAACATATAATGCTAAAGGACTAGCTTATTTAAAGATTGATAATGAGATTAGTGGTAGTATTGCTAAAGTTATTAAAGAAAATGAGTTAAATGAGTTAAAAGATAAATTAAATTTAGAAAATAATGATTTAGTTTTAATTATATCTGATAAGAAAAATGTAACTAAACAAGCTTTAGGTGCCTTAAGATTAAAACTAGGTCGTGATTTAAATTTAATTAGTAAAAATTATGAATTGTTATGGGTAGTTGATTTTCCATCTTTTGAATATAGCGAAGAAGAAAAAAGATATGTTGCTTGTCATCATCCTTTCACTTCACCTAAAGATAGTGATGTCGATAAATTACTAACTGATAAAGCTAATTGTTATTCAAAAGCTTACGATATTGTCATCAATGGTTATGAAACTGGTGGCGGATCAATTAGAATTCACAATCAAGAAGTTCAAAATAAAATGTTTGAAGCGTTAGAGTTAACTGAAGAACAGATTAAAGAAAAATTTGGCTTTTTTGTCGAAGCTTTAAAATATGGAACTCCGCCTCATGGTGGTTTAGCTTTAGGCTTAGATCGTTTAGTTATGTTATTAACGGATACTGATAATATTAGAGATGTTATTGCATTCCCTAAAACAGCTAGTGCTAATGATTTAATGAGTGAGTGTCCAAATATTGTTGATGAAAAACAATTAAAAGAATTAGGAATTAAAATAAATATATTAGGAGAAAATAAAAATGAATAAAAATAGTGGCTTTTCTTTAATTAAATTATTAATAGTGATATTTGCCTTAGCAATTACTGCCTTAATTGGAACTTTAATAATTCTCAACCAAACTGAAGAAGAACCTAGTATAGAAACACCTAATGTAGTTTTAAAAACTGGAGCAATTAAAGATGTTGTCTTGAGTAATCATCCTTACTTAGAAACTAATGGTAATGGTTGTGTAACGCCAAGTGATAAAAATTATAGTTATATGGGAGGCTGTTATTTTAAAGGGTATCCCACGAATAATTCCCTTTGGTATTCAGGTTTTTTATGGCGCATTATGGGTATTAATGCTGATGGCAGTGTCAGATTAATAACAGATGAAACGGTTACTAGCATTCCTTGGGGTGAAGAAGATACTGCCAAAAATTATGATGATAGTTATGTTAAAGATTGGTTAAATAATTACTTCTATAATCGATTAAAAGACAATGAAATTATTGTCGTTCAAACATGGTGTGGCGAACAAACTTTATTTGCCTCTTCAGCTAGGGAAGAATGTTCGGACAATTTAATCCAAGAACAGGCTAAAGTTGGCTTAATAACTTTAGATGAATACAATTTAGCACTTGACAGTAATGTTTCTTATTTGTATATAAGACAAAATCAATGGACTTTAACGCCTTACAATAATTCCCAAGCTTGGAGTGTCGGTTGGGGTGATAATCATACTGATGTTGTGGTATTTGGCGGAATTAGACCAATTATTAATGTTAGATTTGATGCTAATATCACTGGCGGTGATGGTAGTATTACTACTAACTGGAACAATGATATTGGGCCATATATTTTAAATGAAGATAAGAGCGTTGATAGAACAGGAAATTTAGGAGAAATTGTTACTAGTGGGGAATATGTTTTATATGCTGGTAAAAAATATCGCGTTGTCGACCAAGATGATGCCGGAGTAAAATTAATATTGGATGGAATAGCTGAACCAGATGCGGATTCTCTTAATACGATGACTTATGGCAATGATAATACTTTTACGGCTGTATCTGGAGTACTTCAAAAATTAAACGGGGAAATATTAGAATGGTTAGTTTCCAGTAGTAATACTACTGACCGCAATAAATTAGTGACAGATTATGTTTGGAAACAAAATTATTTTGCTGAGGGTTATAGTTATAGAATTGCTATCGAAGATGATGAACCAACTATTGCCACCCAAATTACTGCACAATCGACAGTTGGGTTAATTCGAACCGGTGAAATGTTATCAGGCCAAAGTAGTAGTCTTATAACTAATGGCTATAAGGAAGTAGGCGGAAACAACTATGCTGTAGGTTATTGGTCGATGACACCTCATTCTAATAGAAGAGACATTTGGTTTATCAATTATGATGGAACTGTTGAACGAGAAAACTGTACTAGTTATCGTCCTTTTCGTCCTGTTATTGTAGTTAAAAAGGATACATTTATTAGTGAAGGTGCTGGTACTTGGTCTAATCCTTATGTGATATAAAATACAGAATTAAATACTGTATTTTTTCCTTATTTATGATAAAATATATTTAGTAGGTGAGAAGATGAATAAAAGTTTGAAAATATTTTTAAATATTGCCATTATTGTTGCTATTGGTCTAATTGCTTTTTTAGTCATTCGTAATTTTATGACTGATGGTAAGGTACAAAGAGAGATTAAAGAACTTTACGATTTGATTTATAATTCTGATGCATATGATTTAGAAGCTATCTATAATAAACTTGATGATGTAGTAAGCGATGGTGCTTATGCAATCGTTGAAATCGTGGCTAAAAATTATCTATCTGATGTTTTTGATAAGTTATTAGAATTAGAAGAGATTATTAATGATGATGGAATGAATAATATTTTGACCGTTGAAAATTATCAAGAAGATGGGCCTAATTTTACTGATACTAACGAATATTTAACAGAAATGAAACAAAAAGTTTTAAATTTAGAAGCTACTATGTTAGATGACTTTGAAGTTAATACGATTATGTCTTATATTGTCAATGAAGATTTAGAAGAAAGTTATATCGATTTATATGGAACATTAGAATTTGCTAAAGAGAATAATATAAATAAAAATAAAGAAAACATTGAAAATGCTGTCGATTCATTTGTTAGTCGAATTGAAGGAATGGAAAACATTATATACTTTTTAACCGAAAATAAAAATGAATGGGAAATAACCGATGATATGATAGTTTTTGATGATACTTCTTTGTCTAATGAATATAACGATATGATTTCAAGTATTAGATAGTTATGAAAAAGCCGATTATTAAAATATATGAAGAAATCGATATTATTAAGTCTTTAAATGATGAATTGTTTTGTAATTTAAAAATAATCGATAAAGATGGAATAGTTAACTATAAAAATGAAGTTTTATTTGATAGTTGTGAATTAATTAAAATAGATTTTACAAAATATAAAATTAAAAAATTAGAGTTTATTGATTGTATTATTAAAAATTGTGATTTTTCTAATCTCGAATTCGAAGAATTAACTTTTAAAAGATGTCAGTTTATTAATTGTAAAATGGTAGGAGTTAATTTTATTAATACATCTTTAAGCGATATTTATTTTGAAAATTGTATTTTAGCATATAGTAATTTTGCTAATAATAAATTTAAAGATATAGAATTTGTTAGATGTGATTTTGTAGATTCGCGATTTTTTGATATCGAATCTTCTAAATTAAAGTTTGAAAATTGTAATTTTGCCAAATGTCAGTTTTATAACAATGATTTTGCTAATGTTGATTTTAGTGATTCTAATATCGATAATATAACAACTGATCTAAAAAGTATAAAAAAAGTAATTGTCAATCAAGATCAAGCTATATCCTTAGCTACTTTGTTAGATATAACGGTTAAAATATAACAAAACTGTAATAATTTTTACAGTTTTCTTTTGTTATAATGTTATTGGTGATGAAAAGTGAAAAATATATTGTTTATTACTTTAGGTATATCTATAAATTTATTATTATTTTTGATCGTTATACCTATTTTATTAATAATTGGATTATTTAAATTAACATCCAAATTCAAGAAAGGGAAAGATATTATATGTGTGAAATATTAAAACTTGATAATGTTAAAAAATATTATGGAACAAATAAAAATATTACTAAAGCAGTTAATGGTATTTCTTTGGAAGTAAAAGAACAGGAATTTGTCGCAATAATGGGGGCTAGTGGCAGTGGTAAGACGACTTTATTAAATTGTATTTCGACAATTGATAATGTAACTAGTGGTAAAATAATGGTTAATAATGTCGATATAACAGATTTAAAAGAAAAAGAA
>CALVVP010000030.1 GCA_944363895.1 uncultured Bacilli bacterium
GGTGATGTCAATAAAAATTATCTAAAAAAAGAAAATATCAAAGTATATGATATTAACGATAATTTAGTTAATATTGATGACATCGAAGATTTCTCTTTTATAATTGCGAAAAATAAAAAGGATACCATGTTAAAACTAATCGATAAACATATTCAAGAATGTGAAACAGGATGTTTAAATAATCCGCATCAAAATAGCCAAATATATTATTATGATAGTCAAGAAATCGATACTTATCGTCTTAATTTAAATGAAAAATATTTAGATAGCCCAACTATGCGAGTGGTAGGTAGAAATGTTTCAGGAGCTACTATAGGTGATACGCAGGACTGCGGATTTGTCAGTATGTATGGCCACGGTATCGATGATACGGGATTAAAAATAAAAATTTATGATAGTTTAGATGAAACTAACAAAATTTTAGAAGATTATTTAAAAGAAGCAGGAATTTATGGCATCGTCGATAAAAGTAATTTTGTCAGTTATGATAACTACTTTAGTACGCAAGTGGGAATAGCTAATTTAGTTAGTTCGATTGTTATTGCTTCATTAGTTTTAATCGGTGGCACTTATACTTTAATATCACTTCAGGTAATAACTCTTTATCTAAAAAGTGAAAAACAAAAAGTTATCGTTAAAAAATTATTAGGTTTTGACAAAAAAGATATATTTGAAAAAATAATCAAAAGAAATATTATTAATAATCTTATTTGTTTTATAATCACATTTATTTTATTGATAATTATTGGTAGATTAGATTATAAAGTATTTATCATTTCTATTTTAATATTTATTATTATCGATATTATCTTGCTGTTATTAAGTATTAAATTTTCTGGATTTTCAAAAATATTTGAACAACTAAAAGGAGGTAATTTATGATCGAAATTAAAAACTTAAATAAATCATTTAAAGAAAACCAAGTATTTACAAACTTTAATTGTCATATTAAAGATGGCTTTATGACGGCAATAATCGGTAAAAGTGGTAGTGGGAAATCAACTCTACTTAATATGATTGGATTGCTTGATTTAGATTATCAAGGCGATATTTTATATGATAATATCAACATTAAAAATTTAAAAGAAAACAAACAAACTGAATTTATTAGGAAAAATATTAATTATTTATTTCAAAACTATGCTTTAATCGACAATGAAACAGTCGAACAAAATTTATTGTTAGCTTTAGCTTATGAAAAAATAAGTAAAAAAGAAAAACTAGATAAAATAAATCAAGTTTTAGCTAAAGTCGGTTTAGATAACTTTAATGATAAAAAAATATATACTTTAAGTGGGGGAGAGCAGCAAAGAATCGCTTTAGCTAGAACGATAATTAAAACCGGTAATATTATTTTAGCGGATGAACCAACCGGAAATTTAGATGAAGAAAACAAAAATCAAGTTTTAAAAATATTAAAAGAATTAAAGGATTTAGGAAAAACCATTATCATCGTTACTCACGATTTAAGTATTGCTCATGAATGTGATGAAATAATTAAATTGTGATAAAACTATTTTTATTAATTTTCGTTTATGATATAATGGATATAGTTTTAGTAAGGATGATGTTATGAAAAAAAGAATCATTATAATTGTAAGTCTTATATTAGTTATTGCTCTAATCACTTTATGTATAATTAGTTTTTATAATAATAAAAGAATTGAACAAGAATTAAATGATGCTCAAGAATTATATTTGGTTTATTTGAATGGTAAAGGATTGTTTGGTAATCAAAATAAATTTCAACTTTATAATGAAAATGGCAAATTAATTAAAGAAGAGACTTTTAAAGGCAATAATCTTAGCTATGAATATGTTAATAATAATTTAATTCATTTTGCTGGATTAGGTGGTTTATATGAATTTAATATCGATACTTTAAGTCTTCAAAAATTATCTAATAAAAATATTAATATTGTTAAATTTTATGATGATGAAATGTATTATTACGATAATGAAAATTACCAAATTTGTTATAATGATAACTGTATTGATGTCGATATGATTGTCGGTGATTTTGTTATTAAAGATAATTATCTATATGTTTTAGGCCAAAAATTAAAAATTTATGAAAATAATGAATTAATTGAAGAATTTGATTATTCTGACGAAAAAATAATTACGAAAATTTACAACTTAAATAATAAATTATTGATAATCAATGAATATAAAATATTGGAAATCGATGGCACGACAATCAAAGAATTAACTAATATTAATGAAGAAGAGGAATTAATCTATTATCAGGATGAAAATGATGCTAATTATATATTTGATTTTGGTAATCAAGAATTAATGTTTGTCGATTTAAAAGAAAATAACGAATATGATGTTAAAGAAAAAATCGATATAACTAATATCACGCAAGCTAATTATGATTTTACGACTAATAGTAAAATCTATTACACTTTAGATTTAATTAATACTTTAACTATTTCTGATTTAGATAGAAATGTTATTAAGGCATTTGAAATAAAAAAAGCTGATGATGATACTATTTATAGTGTATATAAAATAAGAAGACCTGAGGTGAATTGATTTGCAAAAAATATTTTTGACTTTATTTATTAGTTTAATATTTATAAGTGGTTGCACTAATAAAAGTGAGTTTACCTTAACTTTAACTGATGCTAAAGAACAATATTATAAATATTATAAATATTATGATTTAACTGATGAAATGGAAATCTATACTAATTTCACAGAAATTGAAATTATTTTAGGTGAAGAAACATTAACTTTAATTGAAGCTTTAGAAAAGAATAAAATAACCATGCTAGATATTATGCATAAAGTAGGGTATACGACTAGTTTAAACGATGGTGGTTCATTAGTTTACCACTATCAAAATGATGATGATTTTGCTAATTTAGATTTTATGATTATCGATTGTTATGGTACTGAGCGAATTGTCATCGGTAATACTAGTGATGTGGCTGATTATTGCCGCGGAAATTATGAATAATCTTGTCGAAAAATACTAGAAATAGTATTTTTTTTCGTTCATATAATTTTATAGGTGATAAGTATGAATAATGTTAATATGGGTTTTATTTTAACTATTCTAGCTGGCTTTTCTACCATGTTAGGAACAATTTTCATATTTATTAAGAAAAAAAGTGATAATATTATTATCGCTTCATTAAGTTTTGCTGCTGGGGTTATGTTAACAGTATCAATAACTGATTTAATTCCTGAATCTTACAGTTTATTAATTACTTTATTTCCTAAATTTCCAGCTATTATTTATATGTTAATATTTATCGTAAGTGGGATTTTATTTTCGATGTTAATTGATAAATATATCCCGACGGCAAATTATTCAAGTAATACTAATTTATATCGTGTTGGAATTATATCAATGTTAGCGATAATTATTCATAATGTTCCCGAAGGTATCGCTACTTTTATGGCAACTAATAGTAACATAATGTTAGGAATATCTTTAACTATTGCTATCGCACTACATAATATACCAGAGGGTATTAGTATATCAATTCCTATTTATTATGCTACCAATAGTCGATTAAAAGCTTTATTTTATACATTTATATCAGGTGTATCGGAACCACTTGGAGCTTTGTTAACTTACCTTTTTTTAAGTAATTTTATTAACGATCGAATTATGGGATTTTTATTTGGTATTATAGCCGGAATTATGATTCATATTTCTTTATATGAATTATTGCCAACTGCTAAAAGCTACAATAAAAATAAAGTATTATATTTATTTTTTATAATCGGAATTTTATTTATGGTAATTAATCATTTTGTCTTTTAAATAAAGAAAAAAGTCCTTAAGGACCTTTTTTCTTGGGTTAAGACTTATTCAAAATCATAATTTGAAGAAGTGTTAGCATTAGCATTGTTTTGCTTGTTCATACTTGAACTGTTAGTATTCATGTT
>CALVVP010000031.1 GCA_944363895.1 uncultured Bacilli bacterium
CAATATTCTTTAATGTTAAGGGAATAATCACCGTTTAAAATATTATTCATATATTGATCGATTTTTTTGATTTTTTGATACATATTATAAATAAAAATAAAATTAATTATCAGTAAAACTAAATAAATAATTATAGCAAATATTAAAATTAAATAATTATTACTATCGTTAATATTATTAACATCGTTTAACTGATATTTTTCTAAAATATTATTACCTAATTCATAGTTTTCTTTTAAAATGATACTAGATATAATATCATCTTCTAACTCAGGATGTTTATTAATTAGACTACCAACTATATAACTATTATTATTAATTATTTCCCTTTTATAATTGTTATTTATAATATTACTAACTATAAAACAAGCAACAATTGTAATAACTAAAAATAATAATTCAACTAAAATAAGTTTTTTTATTTCTTTATTTTTAATCACTGTCATCACCTATTTTATAACCAATTCCTCTTATTGTTTTAATAATTTGAGGATCAGTTATATCATCTTCGATTTTTTCTCTTATTCTTTTAATATAAACAGTTAAAGTATTATCATAAACATATTCTTCATTAACATCCCAAATATCAGCTAATAATCTTTCTCTTGTAAAAACTTGATTAGGGTTTAAAGCTAAAGCTAACAATATTTTATATTCTAAAGCTGTCAAATTAACATCAATGCCATTTTTAAACACTTTAGCTTGTTTTAAATCAATCGTTATATTTTTAATATTAATGACATCAAAATGATTATTTCTTCTTAAAATATTTTTAATACGAGAAATTAATTCTCTGGTTTTAAAAGGCTTAGTGACATAATCATCAGCACCCATATCTAGTCCCATAACGATGGATGGCTCTAAATCGTTAGCTGTTAAAAAGATAATCGGAATATTTTTAATATTTTTTATTTTTTTAAATAATTCAAAACCATCGATATCCGGTAAATTGACATCTAATAAAATTAAAGAAACATTATTTAATTTTGTTAAACCTTCTTGGCCAGTAGCGGCTTCTAAAACTTCATAGTCTTCACATTCTAAACAATATTTTAAACCACTTCTAATCGTGCTATCATCTTCAATAATTAGTATTTTCATAAGTTCACCTAATTCAATTATACACTATTTTTAAATATTTAAAAACACTAATGTTTTTGTCAGTGTCTTATTTTACTAATTTAGCTAACTGATTATAGTGATTATATAATTCTTCTTTTTGTTCATCCGTTAATGCTTCATCATTAAAGTCATCAATACTGCCATAAAAATTGCCAACTATCTCACCATCTTTGACAAAATAGACATCAGGGGTTCTAAGTAATTTCTCACCATTTTCATTGGTTGGTAAATAACTAGTTAAAGCTCCAACTATTTCGGCAAACTCATCGATACCATTGTCTTCATAGGTACTAGGATTATAATATTTTAGTTCTAAATCGTTATCATTAGCTACCATAAAAAGCGTTTCGACAATCGATCTAGTTTGTAAATCCTCCGGATTACCAAATAAAATAATACCCGTATCGTTATTTAAAAAATTGGCAGCTTCATCAGAATCGACATAATTTACTTGATAATCAAGACTAATATTTACTTTAATTTGATCATTTAATGCTTCATATTCCTCTTTAAATTTTTTAATATCATTACCGTTAAAACAACCAACTAATAGTAAGATACTTAATAACAATATTTTTTTCATATAATCACTCACAAGTAAAACCTTTCTCTTTTAAGTTATTAACTAAATCAGTGCGACTTGTTCTAATAACAAATTTATCTTTGATTTCATCACTAGGGTCAAGCGGTAATTGGTAAATTATTTTATATTGATTAGGTGTATCGCTTAAAACTTCTTCATCCAAATTTAAATAATTATTTTGTGTAGTTAGAGATAACTTTAAAGCGGTAATGGTATCACTATTAGTATCCTGATAATCATAAGTTATTTTCAAATCATCGATAACATCATTTTTAAACCCAAAAGTATAAGTTGTAATACCGGTAAAAGTATCGGATTTTTCCACATTCGTACAAGTTTTAACTAAATAGCCACTATTTTCAAAACAACCGGTTAAGCTAAAACACAATAATAAAATAACGATTTTTTTCAAATTAATCACCTTTCTAGTAATGATAAAGAAACTTTATTTTTTTCTAAATTAATATCATCGACATAACAATCAACGATATCACCAACATTAACTACTTCCATCGGATGTTTGATATATTTGTTGGTTAATTTGGAAATATGGGCTAATCCATCGTTTTTAAGACCAATATCGATAAACACCCCAAAATTGACCACATTACGCACTGTTCCTTGTAATTTCATACCAACTTGTAAATCTTCAATGTGTAATATATCACTTCTTAAAATTGGTTTCGGCATTTCATCACGCGGATCACGATTAGGTTTTTTTAAACATTCGATAATGTCTTGTAAAGTATAAATATCGGTATTTAATTTTTGACTATATTCATCGATATCGATATTTAGTCTTTCAATTAATTTATCGGTTCCTAAATCATTAACACTTAAATTTAACATAGCAAGTAATTTTAAAGTAACATCATAACTTTCCGGATGGATTCCTGTGACATCTAAAGGATTCGTTCCATCGACTACTCTTAAAAAGCCAATTGCTTGTTCATAAGTTTTATCGGATAATAGTTTTTTGATTTCTTCTCTGTTTTTAATTCGATTTTTATTACGATATTCTAATATTTTATCGATATTCTTTTTCGTAATACCGGATACATATTTGAATAAAGAAGGACTTGCGGTATTGACATTAACACCAACTTTATTAACCGCACTACTAACGACAAAGTCTAAACTTTCCGTTAGTTTTTTATTAGCAATGTCGTGTTGGTATAAACCGACACCGATACTTTCTGGTTCAATTTTAACTAATTCCGCTAACGGGTCTTGTAGTCTTCGCCCAATACTAATGGCACTTCTTTTTTCGACAGTTAAATCCGGAAATTCTTCGATAGCAATTTTACTTGCCGAATAAACACTAGCACCCGCTTCACTGACGATAATATATTCTACTTTTCTTTTGGCATCTTTAATAACATCGGCAATAAATGCTTCACTTTCTCTTGAAGCTGTGCCATTACCAATCGCAATAATATCGATTTTATATTTATCGATTAAATCTAAAACCGTTTTTTTAGCTTCATCGTATTTTTTAACCGGTTCGTGGGGATAAATAACAGCTATTTCTAAACTTTGACCAACGGGCGATAAAACAGCTAATTTACAGCCAGTTCGATAAGCCGGGTCTAAACCTAAAACCATTTTATCCTTCATCGGTGGTTGTAATAATAATTTTTCTAAATTTTTGCCAAAATTATCGATGGCTACTTCTTCAGCCATATCCGTTAATTCACTTCTTATTTCTCTTTCAATCGAAGGAAATATCAATCTTTTATAAGCGTCATTAATCGCATCAATAACAATATCTAAAACAAATGATTCATTATTTTTAATAATTTTAGATTTTAAATGTTTAATTATTTCCTCTTTATCGATATCGATATTAACACTAATAACTTTCTCATTTTCAGCCCGATTGATAGCTAAAACCCGATGCGGTTTAATTTCTTTTAATTTTTCTTGATAATCATAATACATCTCATAAGTTTTATTTTCATCATTAGCATCTTTTTTGATTTTAGTTACAATTATTCCATTACGATAGGTATAATTTCTAATCCATTTCCGATAATAAGCATTATCACTTACCCATTCAGCAATAATATATTTAGCTCCTTGAATTACTTCTTCAATAGTTTTTACTTTGTCAGTCAAATATTTACTAGCAATATCAGAAATATTACCTTTAATAGGAAACGACATAATTATTTTAGCTAAAGGTTCTAAACCATTATTAATAGCATCAGTAGCTTTTGTTTTTTTCTTTTCCTTATATGGTCGATATAAATCTTCCACTTCCACTAATTTACTAGCATTTAATATATTATTTTTTAATTCTTCAGTTAGTAAACCTTTTTCCTCAATTAATCTAATAACATCTTCTTTTCTTCTTAACAAATTAACTTGATATTCATATAATTCATTAATTTTTCTAATTTGTTCTTCGTCTAAAGCACCTGTTGCTTCTTTACGATATCTAGCAATAAAAGGAATCGTATTTCCTTCACTTAATAATTTTAAAACCGCCTCAACTTGATGAGGTTTAATATTTAATTCAATACTTGTTTGTTTAATTATATCTTGATTCATTTTACTCACTTTCCTTGAAATTATTATATCATATAAATGTTAAAATAAAAAGCCATAATTTCATAACAGAATTATGACTTTTGACCTTGATATTTACATAAGACAAATCTTATAACCCATTGTTGTTGATGTTGCGAGCATTAGACGATTGCTATAGCTTTACACCCAACCACACCTTGCCCTATATTTCGGCAAGGTGTGACTCCATTGTTTATACTTCATATAATTATTTTATTGTTAGCTCATTGCAAATTATACGGTTCCTCCGCAGTACCTTTACCTCCGGCAAAGGTAAGGGCTGAAGTCCCTGACTTCAGATATATAACTGCGCGGACGCCGTACGCATTCGTCGGAGTGTAGTTGTGCACGTGGCCATAGTTGCTGACATAGCGAACATTAGACGAACTATAACGATTCATTGTCCAATAATAAATTGACGCAGTTGGATTTTCAATGGTTGCTACATTGACAAAATTTTTAGTACTTGATGTCGATAAATCAATGTCGTTACCACTAAACATCTCGCCAACAGTTGGTAATCCAACATTAGCTTGCAATGTTTCATCTTG
>CALVVP010000032.1 GCA_944363895.1 uncultured Bacilli bacterium
TAAATCACAGACTCGTAATGAATGTTCATATTTTTGAATGATTCTTTTATCGTTTGAATCGTATTGTGAAACATAATCTTTAAAAATAATTTTAGCATTATTAATATCCATAAATTCATCTCCTAATGTTTTATAAATAAAAAAACACATCCTAATAAGGACGTGATTAATACGTGGTACCACCTTAATTTATAGACAAATGTCTACCTTAAAGACTATAACGCGTCACCCTTGGCTCCAAAGACTACTTCATTAAAGATTATTAAATGTTTACACCAACCACATTTTCTCTTGTAATAATTACTTTAACTACTCCTTCTTCATCACAGCTAGCAATATAATAACATATTTTTTAAATTCAAACAATATTTAAATAGTTAATTTGTTTAAATTGTTGATAAAATTTTTACTTTTTTAAAAATTATTTGTTATTTACTTTCCAATGACCATTTTTATTAGCTCCAACTCTTTCTATATACTTCTCTTCGATTAATACTTTAAAGTTTCTTATAATTGTTCGTTTATCTACATCTAATAATCTGGCCAACTCTTCTTGAGTAATATTAGGTCTATCCATAATTAAATTTATAATTGAATTTTGTAGTTTATTAAGATTTTAGTAGGTTTCTTTTTTCAAGCTTTTATCTATAAATTTATTTTTATTAAATGTCACTATAATGTCACCATAAATGTCACTATAATTTAAAAGCATAGAAATTAATCCATTTTGGTTTAATGTTATTTTTATAAAAGTGATTCAAATAATATTTAAACAGTTAATTTGTTTAAATTGTTGATAAAATTTTTACTTTTTAAATATAATCCTGTATACCGATCATAATACTCGTTTAAAAAATTATTAATTTCATTCTTTGCTTCTTTACTAACTTCTAATTTAGTTATTTTAGCTATGTCAACATAATAATACATTCTAATTAATTTAATTGCTTTATCGCTGACAATTCTTTCATTAGTATAACATTTACTACAGATAAATCCCCCAGCATCACTTGATAAAGTTTTAATCGAAGTACTACCACATTTAGCGCAGCTATCAATAACTGGCATAACACCTAAATAATCTAAATATTTTAGTTCTAAAATATTCATAATAACTAAAGGATTATAATTTTCGTTTATTTTAATTAAGGCACTAATCAATAAGTCAAATATTTCAAACTTTAAACTATGTTTGATTACTTGACCGGTTAATTCTAAAAGATAAGTAGCATAACTTATCTTATTAATATCTTTTTTGATGTTTTTAAAATTATCGATAATATCGACATTGGATAAAATTGACAATTTATCTTTTTTATAATAAATATAAAACTTACCGTAAGTTAATTTATCGGTTGTACTTCTTAAATTACTTTTAAGACTTCTAGCTCCTTTAGCAATCATCCCAATAATACCATATTCTTTAGTTATGACATTGATAATTTTACTAGTTTCGCCATAATCCTGACTAGTTAAAATAATTCCTTCAACTTCAATCATTTATAATCAACTCAAATCGATATTCTTGGTTTATATCGGGATATTTTATTTTATCGACTTTCGATACAAATAAATCATAAGGTCTTACCCATATTTCATCAGTATCTAAATGTTTATAAACGACCATTTTTTCTAAGGTTTCAGAATGTTTAGCTATCTCTATAACTAATATTTTAAAACCTTTAAAATGTTTATATATACCACCAACTACAACTTCCAAGTTATTCACCTTCTTTTTTATATTTTAAATAATATTCAATTTTCCCTGTTTTTTTAAATAGTTGCCATAATATTTCTTTTTTCATCTTATCATCTCCATTAATATTGTGTTACCAGAAATAAAATTTTATACAAACTATTCTAAAAAATCTTTAAAACCAAATTCTTGTAAATATTTTTCTTTGTCGCGCCAATTTTTTATTGTTTTGACATACAAATCTAAATAAACTTTATTTTCTAATAATTTTTCTAAATCGCATCTTGCTTCAATCCCAATTTCTTTAATCATATTACCTTGTTTACCGATGATAATTTTTTTTAATGAATCACGGTCGACAATAATTGCCACATTAATACTATAATTGTTTTTTTCTTTTTTAATTTGTTCGACGATACAAGTAACGGAATGAGGAACTTCTTCTTTGGTTAAATTGAAAACTTTTTCCCGAACGATTTCAGCAATTAAAAATTCTATTTGTTTATTAGTATAAGTATTATCGTCAAAATATTTGATAGTATCTGGTAAGTATTTTTTTAAAACAGCTACTAATGTTTTAATGTTATCTTTTTTTAAAGCGGATAAAGGGACAATTTCTTTAAACGGATATAAATCTTTATACTCGTCTATTTTAAGGAGTATTTGTTCTTTTTTGATTTTATCAATTTTATTAATTACTAAAATTACGGGTTTAGTTACTTCTTTTAATTTCTCAATGACATATAAATCGCCTTTACCTAACTCTTCACTGCCATCGATTAATAAAACGACAATATCGACATCACTAATGCTATAATAAGCTTGTTTATTTAAGTATTTTCCTAGTTTATATTTAGGTTTATGAATACCTGGAGTATCGACAAAAACAATTTGAGTATCATCGTCGTTATAAATACCTTCGATAATATTTCGGGTTGTCTGCGGTTTATTAGAAGTGATGGCCACTTTTTTACCAATAATATTATTTAATAAAGTACTTTTCCCAACATTTGGTCGTCCGATTAAACTAACAAAACCACTTTTCATCCTAATCACCTCGTAATTTTAAATTCATTTAGTAATTCATCTTGTTTTTTAAACATAATCTCTTCTTCTTCTTTAGTCATATGATCATATCCTAATAGATGTAGTAAGCCATGGATAGTTAAAAAAGATAACTCTCTTAAAAAGGAATGACCAAATTCTTTAGCTTGTTTTCTTGCTTTATCAACTGATATATAAATATCTCCTAAAACTCGAAAATCTAATTTTATTTCATCGATATTATCTTCTAAAGCAAAACTAATAACATCGGTTTCTTTATCGATACCCCGATATTCTTTATTTAATTGGTGAATGTATTTATTATCAACTAAAATAACATTAAAAAGACAATTATCTAAATTCTCTTTTTTAACAACAAAATTTAAAAAATCATTTATTTTTTCTATTTCTTTTATTTCTTCATCTAATTGGTTAATAATTTCAAACATAAAACACCCCTTGTAAATATAAAACGATTATTAATAATATCATTACCATTATTATATTATAAATATACTGTTTTTGCAATAAACTAATTTTACTTTTTATTTTAACAAACAAGTAATAAATAATAAAACCTAATAATCCTCCTACTATATTAAGCATAATATCATCGATGTCAAAAACTCGGCCAATCAATAACTGAGTAACTTCAATCGTAATCGAAACTAAAGTAGTAAGGAGAAGAATTAACCATGGTTTTTTAATTTTTAAAAAATAAGAAATAAAAAAGCCATAAGGAATAAACATCAACATATTGCCAACCACATTTTTATAAAATAATTGTGTTCCAAATTCATAACGAAACATTTCTTCAAATGGGATAAAATTAGAGCTTGACCAACTGACATCTTGAAAAGTTACGACTCTAAATAAAGCCGTAATATAAATAATAAAACCTAACATTAACATTTCTTGATAAAAGATAAATTTTTCTTTGTTTTTTATTAAATAAACTAAACGCAAAGAAACGATGATAACACTAAAAATAAATAACATTGGCCAAATATCTTCAAAAATATTTAAAATAGTCTCACGAAACACTTTCCTCACCTTCAATCTTGCTATAACTAGTAATATTTTCATAAACGGTAAAAAATATGTCTAAAACAACTTTATCTTCTTTAATATTAGTTTTTAAAACTTGATAATCGATTATTTTCTCATCACTAGCTAATTGTTCTTCCATTTTTTTTATTGCTTCTTTTATTGCTTTATCTTTAGCTTCATCACTAGTTAAAACTAAAGAAATAGTTTCGATTTCTTTTTGTTTTTGTTTGACTAAAGAAATAGGTAAAAAAGGATGAAATAAAATTTTTTCTTCTTCAATTCTTTTATCTTGAAATTTATTAAAAGTTAGTTCGATTGAATGATCAAATAATTTTAAAACATAAATTTCTTGATAATTATCTAATTCTTTTATTTCACTATAGACATATGGATAACTAACATTAACATTATACCAAACTTCGCCATAAATTTGTCCATTTGCTTTAACAGTATCTTTTATTTGTTCATTTAAATAAATATTACCTGAAATAACAATATCACCTTGATTGACATAACTATTGATATTTTTTACTATTTCGCCATTTTCGGCAATTATTTTTTTTAAAATCGCACTCTTACTAGCTACAACATGCTGTTTATCATTATTTACTTCATTATTCGGTATGATGCGACTTTCTAATCTGACAATATAGCTAGTACCATTTTCTTCAATTTCTAACCATTCAATTTTATCTTTATATTCATTAAGAATACTATTTTTAATATTTTTAATTTCTTGATAACTTTTTTTAAAATGATATTTTTTCAAACCATACTTTTCTAATTCAGTTAATAAAAAATTTCTAACTTCACTATCAGTATGAATAACTTCAACCTTAAAAATAAGATTAGATAAAAAGATAATTAGGGTAATTCCTAAAATAGTAAATATTAAAATATATTTATAAATATTAATAACTTTCTTAATTTTAATTATACCATAAATATCGACTTTATCGATTTCATAAATTGTTTTTAAGTCTAAAACTTTTTCATAATCTTTTTGGTAGATTATAATATTAATTTCATTATATTTTAGATATTCAATTTTTAATAAATTAATTTGGTTAGTTTTTAGTCTTTTTATAAATCTTTCAATATTTTTTCCTTTAATATTTAATTTTACCTTATTTTGTAATTTAGTAATTAAACTATTTTTCATAAATCACCTAAATTCTATTTTTTCGATACTTCCTTCGATTAATAATTCGTCTTTAATTAATTTAGAAACAACTAAATTCTTACCACTTACTAAAATACTGCCATCTTTATAATTAATTATTATTTTATTACTATCAAAATGGCTGATATCTAAATAATTCGTTATTCCTAATTTATTTTTAATATAATTTATTTTAAATTCTTCTTCCAAAACTAAGTTTCTTAAATTATCGACGAAGTTCACTTTAATCACCTATTTAAGTTTATTATTTATAATAACTATTTAGTCTTTAAATTTGACAAAAAGAAAAAGATGTGTTAAGATAGGCGACATCTTTAAAGGGGGAAGAAATTGGTGTCAGAAAATAAATTTCAATTTAATTTAGATGTTGATTCAGCGATTATTTTAGCTAATATGAAAAAAGAGGATAAATCAGTCCAAGAACAATATGAAAAAGAAGATGACTATATTTATTTAGAAAGTCCAATTCAAAGAATTAACGATACTAATTATTAAAATGCTTTAAAGCATTTTTTTATTGTCTTAAAGTAGCTAAAATAGTTTGAATCATATCAAATGTATCGATCGCTTTACTAATCCGATCGGATGGTCTTAATTTATAAGTTGTTTTCATTTCTTCTTCAAAATCTTTAAAATATTGATTACTTCTATTTAAATACTTATACCAATGCGAATTTTCTCTTAAAAATTTTAGATAATTAATATTACTTTTTAATTTAATTTGCGTTTCGATACTCATTAATCTTCAAAATGTTTATACATTGGTCGTGGTTTATATTCTTTGGTCGGTTTAGTATCATCTTTACTAGATAAATCTTGCACCATTCCAATCACTCTTTGTAAATTACTAACGCCACTTTGAACACTATCTAAATTGATATTTTTTAACCAATTAAAAACTTCATTAACCCCAACGGCGGCAGTAGTTGCTGCAGCAACAGTTTCAACACTTAAATAATCTTTCCATGCTTCTTGATTCTCACCATATAAATCATATATTTCATAAAATTTTTGCCAATTACTTTCCCCCGTTTTAACATATTTAACTAATTTGGGATTCTTCTTAACAAACTCTTTAAATTCATCGATTTTGGCCATGACAATCACCTAATACATTTTATGCGAAATGTTTTAAAAATGTACTAAATTCATGATATAATAATTACGAGGTGGCTTTATGAATAAAGTTAGTGAAATGTTTTCTAAAATTAAAATTAGTAGTTTAAGTAAAAAAAATATTAGAGGAGTATTAATTATTATTTTTGTTATTTTAGTTTTGTATTTTGTTATATCAAGTGTCATAACTGGAAATAGAAATCGCACTTGTCAAAATTTAAGAAATGAAGTATTAACAGCTACTGATGCTTATATGGAAAATAACAATTTGCTTCCAACTTTAAATGGAACAAGTGAAACAATTTATTTATCCGATTTATACGATAGTATTGTTTTTAAAGATTATGCTGTAACAGGGAAAGTTACTTATACAAAATATAATGAGGAATATATAAAAACAGTCGAGTTAGATAATGCTGATTACTGTAATACAAAAGAATTTAATCAGGAATCAAATGAATATGATAGTACCAAAAATGTTAAAGTAGAAACAACTTTTAACTATGTAACGGTCGAATCTTATAATTCTGAATGGTCTGATTGGTATCCAAGTGAAGATATTAGCCAAGAAGAAACTAATGGTGTTTTACTACCACTTGATGAAAGAGATTTACCAACTATTCCTAGTACCGCAATTGTTACCGAATATGTAAGAGAAACTAAAACTTACTATAGTTATCGTGACAAAAGATGGCGCTGGTATCGCAATAATGTGGAATATAGCGATTTTAGTTCAGAACAACCTACTGGCTATACTACGAAAGATACTTCTATCTCAATGAGTACCGAAGCAACTCCTTGGAGCCTAGATTATCCTGAAGAAAAAGATTATCGTCATATTCGTAGAACTAATGGTTATCGTTGGTATTATTTAGATGGTGATGAGAAAATATACTGGAATAATGGCGAATATAGTCCTGATTCCCCTGGCGAGGAATATGAAAGAGATAATGAATTTAGAGCAACTATGTATTCTTATACTGATGATACTTGGCGCTGGTATAATGGCGATACTAAAAGATTATACAGTGGTTATAGTTCTACTAAACCAAATAGTTATAATTATAAAGATGAAGAAACATTAACTTATACTAACTGGTCAACTTATCGTGATGAAAGTACACTTAATAGTTCTAATAAAAGTTATCGTGAAGAAAGAACAGATATTTATTCGCGTTATCTAATTAAATACGATGTTTATTCTTATCCGGTATTAGATAATTATGTATCATTAGATGAATTAGAATCAATATTAGGTAAAACTTATGAAGAAATAGATCAAGATAGAACATTAAAAGTGGAAGTCAATTTTAAATTTTATTATGAATAAACTCGAGTCAATTTGAACTCGAGTTTATTTGTGCAATTATATCAACATATTCACTATTATTATATTCTTCAATAATTCTATTTTTTATATATTCATCTTTACTACTACTATAGCCGACAATTACTTCATCACCAATAACTAAAAAAGGCACAGCATAATAAGTTTGGTTTAATCTATTTCCTACTTCATGCATTAAACGGTTGTTTTCTTCGTTGTACCAAACCTCATATTTTACTAAATTATAATAATTTCCATATTCCTTTTCTAAAGTGTCAAAATAAGTCATTAAGTTTTCACAAATATGGCAGCCATCACCCCAAAATAAATAAATATTAATACTTTCTTTATTTTCATCGCTTATTTCATTAGAATTATCTTCATCTACCTTATTAGAATCATCAACTATATTTTCTTGATTATTTGATGAATCATTATTTAATTCGCTATTTTCTTTAGTACATCCTACTAAAATTAAACAACCTACAATCACTAATAATTTAATTAATTTCATACACTTACCTCACTTCACAAAATAATCTTTATATAATAAAGAATACATTTATAATATAAGAATTTAAAAACTGTTTTTACAGTTGTTTTCATTATAACACTTTTTTT